>JAXKGH010000034.1:0-15430 GCA_036550475.1 Collinsella sp.
CCGTGAGCTCAAGCCCGACTTTGTGCTGATCGGCGAGACGCTCCACGGCGACTACAACCAGATCGTCAACGACGAGATGCTCGACTCCTGCACCAACTACGAGTGCTACAAGGGCCTGTACTCCAGCTTTAACTCGGTCAATATGTTCGAGATCGCGCACTCGCTGCACCGCCAGTTTGGCGGCGACCCCTGGTGCATCTACCGCGGCAAGCACCTGCTGTCGTTTGTCGACAACCACGACGTGCCGCGCCTGGCAAGTATCCTCACCGACAAGTCGTGCCTGCGTCCCGCCTATGGCATGCTCTTTGGCATGCCGGGCATCCCGTGCGTCTACTATGGCAGCGAGTGGGGAATTGCCGGTGAAAAGGGTGGCCCCGATGGCGACTGGGCGCTGCGACCTGCGCTCGATGAGCCTGCGCCCAACGAGCTGACGGCGTTTATCACGCAGCTTGCGCACCTTCGCTCGGCCGACGACGCGGCGGCCCGTGCTCTCAACTACGGTGCCTATCGCAACGTGGTGATCCAGAACAAGCAGCTGCTGTTCGAGCGCGCCTGTGACGGCGCGACGGTGCTCGTGGCGGTGAACGCTGTGGGCGAGCCTTACACCTTTGGAGCCGGCGAGCTCAACGGCTCCTTCGTCGACCTGCTTGCCGACGGCGCGCCCACAGTCGAGCTAACGGGTGCCCTTGAGCTTGCACCCTACGAGGTGCGCTATCTGTTGAGAGCCTAGCCCATGCCTGTGTCTGACGAGGGCTATCAACATATTGAGCATGGGTTTGAGCCCGTGTTCGACCAGCACTCGCGCGTTTTGGTGCTCGGATCGTTTCCCTCGGTGCTTTCGCGCGCCAACGCCTTTTATTACGGCAACCCTCAGAATCGCTTTTGGCGTGTGATGGCCGCGTGCCTCGGTGTGCCCGTGCCGCCCAACGAGGGAGACTCTTTGGCGAGCGGCGAGCCCGCGGCGCTCGACGCCTCGGTTGCTGCCAAGCGGGCTATGCTGCTCAACGGCGGTGTGGCCCTGTGGGACGCGATCGAGAGCTGTGACATCAAGGGCTCAAGCGACGCGAGCATCAAAAACGTCGTTCCGGCGCATGTCGAGCGCATTGCCGGCGCAGCTCCCATTGAGCAGGTGATATGCAACGGTGGTACAGCTGGCCGGCTCTACAAGCGCTATCTACAAGAACGCACCGGGCTGCCCGCCATCGTCCTGCCCTCGACAAGTCCCGCCAATGCCGCCTGGCGTCTGGGGCGTCTTGTTGAGCGTTGGCACGAAGCCATTGACTGGGGCGCCCTGTAATTTAGATATCTGATTGAGCATGGGCGCCGAGGCGTTTGATGATGGCGCGCCAGATTAGCACGGGCACAGCAGGCCTAGCGCGCACCATGCCGTCGGTATCGACGCTACCGGCATTGCCACCGCCCAGCAGCTGCGCATGCTCAATGGAGCAGCCTATGCGCACGGCGCCCACAAGCTTATCCATCGCTTCCGAAAATGGTCGGCGCAAGAGGCCCATGCGTGGGGAATGGCGAAGCGCCGCGATGCCGCTGCCGGCGCAGATGGCAACGCCGCCACACCACAATTGGTCATGGCGCTCACATGCCTTGTGCAGGCGAACGGCGGTCCCACGCGCCTGCTCAGTGCCCTCTTGTGCGGCTCGAATCGCGGCATAGACGCGCGTTCCCGTACCGCCAAAGCGCTCAAGCGCCTGCTCGATAGCTGTCAACGTCTCATCGTCAGCCACATCTTCAATGGCCAGCACGATGCCATCGGCAACGCTGCCGGCGTCATTTGCCTTCAAGTCGACTGGGCGGGGGAGTACAGTGCCGGAAAGCTGTGCATAGGCGGCGATGGCATCCTGCAGGTCCCAGAGCAAAAAATCAAGATCGGCGCTATTGGGAATACTGATATACGCAATGGTGTGCAGTGTTTTTGGTACATCGCCGCGTGCGGTCGTCTCCATGCCGCCTCCTTTCCGGTTCATTTCCGTTTAGGTTACACCGTCCGGCGGCGCCTCGCCGCGCTATCCTAGTGCAACCCTTACGAAAGGAACGCCATGCGTCTGTCCATGAATACCTCGCTTGCCACGCTTAAGCCCTCCGGCATCCGTCGGATTAACGCGCTCGCCGCCCAGCACCCGGGGTGCATTGCGCTTGCGCTTGGCGAGCCCGATTTTCCCACGCCCGATGTGATTAGCGCCGAGGTGACCGCCGCACTGGACCGCGGTGACACGCACTATCCGCCCAACAACGGTCGCCCCGCCCTGCGTGAGGCGTTATCTGCCTACATGGGGGACGCGGGCCTTACGTTTTCGGCCGACGAGGTCATCCTGACCGACGGCGCGACCGAGGCCCTGTCGGCTACGTTTATGGCCATGCTCAACCCCGGCGACGAGGTCATTATCCCCACGCCGACCTTTGGCCTGTACGAGAGCATCGTCGTGGCCAATCACGCCAAAGCGGTCTTTTTGGATACGGAGCCTGCGCAATTTCAGATTGACGAGGATGCGCTTCGCGCCTGTGTGACCCCGGCGACCAAGGCCGTCGTTATCTGCTCGCCCAACAATCCCACGGGCTGCATTCTCAACGCGGCATCGCTCGACGTCGTGGCGCGCGTGGCAGAGCAGGCGGGCATCTACGTAGTCTGCGACGACGTATACAACCGCTTGGTCTACGCGGACGGCTACGAGCGCTTTGCCCAGCGACACCCAGAACTGCGCGAGCAGACGGTAGTCATCGAGAGCTTCTCTAAGCCCTGGGCCATGACCGGCTGGCGCTTGGGCTGGCTCGCAGCCGCAGCCCCCGTCATCGCCGAGATCGCAAAGGCTCACCAATACCTGGTATCGAGCGCCGTCTCCTTCGAGATGGACGCCGCAGCCCGAGCCCTCACCGTCGACCCAACCCCCATGCTCAAAGTCTACCGAGCCCGCCGCGAGCGCGTACTCGAAGCCTTAAACGCCATGGGCCTCGACGTAGTAGAGCCCGCAGGAGCCTTCTATACTTTCCCGAGCATCAAAAAGTTCGGCCTAACCAGCGAAGACTTCTGCATCAAAGCCATCAAAGAAGCAAACGTAGCCCTAGTCCCGGGAGACTGCTTCGGAACCGAAGGCCACATCCGCCTAAGCTATTGTGTTTCCGACCAAGATTTGGACGAAGGCCTAAATCGCCTGTCCACCTTCATTTCAACCTTGTAGCCCTCAAGGATGCAACACATCAGCCCACCGACCCAAGCATTATGAGTGGGGCGCGTCGCTCAACGGACACGAGGATTCGCAGCAAAGTTACCGCAGCTCCGGTCCGAGGGGCCGGGTTGAGATTTTCGTAGATTCCGCACGAGCCGAAGAGCACTTAATGTGCTCTTCGTGCGAGCCAGGACTTGACCGAGCGAAAATCTCAACCCGGCCCCTCGGACCGGAGCGTATGCAGGGTTTGTGTACGAATCCTCGCGCCCGTTGACCGACGCCGGGGTCCCCGCCATAATACTTTCGGTTCACGCACGAATCCGCTGCCAGAGACAGCCGGCGCAAACGGGTCTTACCCGCGAGCTTAATGGGACATCCCGCCAGCCGAGGTGGTCGAGTAGATATGTCTTCTCGCCCCCGTCGCTCATGCAGCGCGGGGGCTTTCTTTTTGGACATGCCCCCGTCACGTCCTTGTGGCGGACCGTGCCCGGAAAGAATTCGAGGAGGTGTAATTCATGCCCCAGCAGTACAAAATCGACAAGGTTGCAGAGATCGAGTCCCGTATCGCCGAGAACGCCGGTCTGTTCGTCGTCAACTACAACGGTCTGACGGTTAAGCAGGCTCAGGAGCTGCGTCATCAGCTTCGCGAGTGCGGCGCCGAGATGAAGGTCTACAAGAACAACCTGGTCAAGATCGCTCTCAAGAACCAAGAGCAGCCCGAGCTCGACGAGATCCTCGCCGGCCCCGTCGCTTATGTGTTCTACGAGACCGAGCCGGTCGAGGCCGCTAAGGCCCTTAAGGACTTCTCCGCTAAGTCCAAGGGCGTCCTTGAGATCAAGGGCGGTATCTCCGACGGTAAGGCCGTTTCCGCTGATGATGTTAAGGCTATCGCCGAGCTGCCCACCAAGGATCAGCTTCTCGGCCAGATCGCCGGTCTCATCTCCGGTTTCGCTCGCGACATCGCTGTCTGCGTCAACGGCGTTTCCTCTGGTCTCGCTCGTTCGATCCAGCAGGTCTCCGAGCAGAAGGCAGCCTAGTAGCTGTTTTCACCCGCGGCGGCAACGCCGCACCCCTGGCGCATTCGCGCCGTGTTTTAACTGATCTCCGTGCATTCGCACGGAAACCGAAAGGACTTAGAAATGGCTAAGCTTACCACCGATGAGATCATCGATGCTCTTAAGGAAATGACCCTTCTCGAGGCTTCCGAGCTCGTCAAGGCTATCGAGGACACCTTCGGCGTTTCCGCCGCTGCTCCTGCCGCCGTTGTCGCCGCTCCCGCTGCTGGCGCTGCTGAGGCCGAGGAGAAGACCGAGTTTGACGTCGTGCTCGAGGGCTTCGGCGACAACAAGATCCAGGTCATCAAGGCCGTCCGTGAGCTCACCAACCTTGGCCTGAAGGAGGCCAAGGAGGTCGTCGAGGGCGCTCCCAAGGCTGTTCTCGAGGGTGCCAAGAAGGAGGACGCCGAGGCTGCCAAGGAGAAGCTCGAGGCTGCTGGCGCTGCTGTCACCCTCAAGTAATCAGGCTTTCTCGCCAGATTTCTTTGCAGACGGGGTTCGCATTGCGAGCCCCGTCTTTTTTGTCTCGGCCCCTCGGTAGCTACTACTCGGCGCACGCCCGACGGTCCGTAAGGGGTAATAAAATTGCGCTATTCAAGCAATAATTTGCGTTGACCTGCTGAAGAATTGTCTTTGCCTTGTAGTGATACATGGTTTCGGCAGTAAGATACTCCGGTATCGCAATTTGGTCTGCGGCTGTGTGCCGCACGCATGGGGCGCATGTGCGCCTGCGAAAGGATCTTTGAATAACATGAAGGCAATCATCCCCGCCGCCGGTCTTGGCACGCGTTTTCTGCCTGGCACCAAGTGCACGCCTAAAGAGATGCTGCCGGTGCTCGACAAGCCGGTCATCCAGTACGTCGTCGAGGAGGCGCTCGACCCCGAGGAAGTCGACGACGCCATCATCGTTACATCTCCCGGTAAACCCGAGCTACTGAACTACTTCCAGCCCGATCGCTCGCTCGAGAACCTGCTGCGCGAGCGCGGCAAGAACGCCTATGCCGATGCCGTCGCCCACGCTGGCGGTATGCCGGTCGACTTCCGTTATCAGTACGAGCCCAAGGGCCTCGGCCATGCTATCCGCTCTGCTGCCGACGCCGTGGCAGGGGAGAACTTCCTGGTTCTTCTGGGCGACTACGTTGTGCCTAACCGCGACATCTGCGACAAGATGCTCGCCGTTTCCAAGGAGCACGGTGGCGCTTCGGTTATCGCCGTCGCTGCTTGCTCGCCCGAGGAAGTCAGCCGCTACGGCGTTATCGCCGGCGAGCGCGTCGGTTCGCTCGAGGGCGCCGAGGGCGTTGCCGATGCCGAGCCGGGCGCTGTCTGGCGCATCGGCGGTCTGGTCGAGAAGCCCGCTCCCGAGGCGGCTCCGTCCAACCTGTACATCGTCGGTCGCTACCTGCTGAGCCCGCTGGTCATGGACCTGCTGGCAAATCAGCAGGCCGGCAAGGGCGGCGAGATCCAGCTCACCGACGCCATGGCCCGTTCGCTCGACCGCGAGGCCATGTATGCAGTTGTCATCGACCCGCTGTCGGGCTACGACACCGGCACTCCCTCTGGTTGGATGGCCACTAACGCCCTCATGGCTGCAAACGATCCCCGCTTTGCCGATGCCTTCTGGGACGCCATCGACGAGCGCGGCGGATTGATGCGCAAGTAAGCCTTCGGGCATCGACATTTACGGGCGTGGACCTCGGTTCGCGCCCGTTTTTTATAAGAGCTGCGATTGCTGGCTCTCTGTTCACAGAAAATATATGAACAGATGTTCGATACAGATACATCTACCTGCATGTTTTCTGTCGAAAAACTTTGCTACTCCAAAAACTCAATCGCGTCAAGGCTTTTCTTGCCCAACGGTCGGTACCTGATAGACTATTAGGTTGCGATAACTGGCGAAGCTATGCCTCGCCAACCCACCGAGCATTTCCGTGAAGGAGGAAAAACCTGGTGACCTACGCATACACTGCCACTGAGCGCAAGCGCGTCAGCTTCGGGAAAATCCCGGAGGCCATGGAGCTCCCCAACCTTATCTCTGTTCAAAGGGAATCCTTTGAGCGTTTTAAGGACGAGGGCCTTCGTGAGGCGTTCAAGGAATCCAGCCCCATCCAGAGCCAGAACCATGTTCTCGAGGTTACCTTCGGCGAGCATCAGTTCGGCGACCCCGCGCACACCGTCGAGGAGTGCCGCGAGAAGGATATGACCTATCAGGCTCCGCTTCTGACCGACGTCCGTCTCACCAACAAAGAGACCGGCGAGATCAAGGAGCAGCTCGTCTTCATGGGCGACTTCCCCATGATGACCGATCAGGGCACCTTCATCATCAACGGTACCGAGCGTATCGTCGTCTCGCAGCTCGTCCGCTCCCCGGGCGTGTACTACAGCTCCGAGATGGATTCGGGCAAGCAGATTTACAAGGCCCAGATCATCCCGTCCCGCGGTGCCTGGCTTGAGTTTGAGGTCGACAAGCGCGACCAGCTCATGGTCTCCATCGACCGTAAGCGCAAGCAGAGCGCCACGATGTTCCTGCGCGCCCTTGGCATTGCCGTCACCAACGACGACATCATCGAGCTGCTCGGCAACTCCGATGTGATCAAGCGCACCCTGGAGCGCGACACCGCCCTCACCCGCGAGGATGCCCTTATCGAGATCTACCGTCGCCTGCGCCCGGGCGAGCCTCCCACCGTGGACGCTTCCCGCAGCCTGCTCGAGGGCCTGCTCTTCAACCCGCAGCGCTACGATCTGGCCCGCGTCGGTCGTTACAAGGTTAACAAGAAGCTCAACCTCACCACCGAGGAAGAGGTCACGGTGCTCACCGACGAGGATATCGTCGCGACGCTGCGCTACCTGCTGTCCCTCGCTGCCGGCGAGCAGGGCTTCAAGGTCGACGACATCGACCACTTTGGCAACCGCCGTATCCGCACCGTCGGCGAGCTCGTCGCCAACCAGTTCCGTATCGGCATGAGCCGTATGGAGCGCGTCGTCCGTGAGCGCATGAGCTCCCAGGACATCGACGAGATCACCCCGCAGTCGCTCATCAACATCCGCCCGATCGTGGCCTCCATCAAGGAGTTCTTCGGTTCCTCGCAGCTCTCGCAGTTCATGGACCAGGCGAACCCCCTGACCGGTCTGACCCACAAGCGCCGTCTGTCCGCGCTCGGCCCTGGCGGTCTTGCCGGCCACAAGTCCGGCTCCAGCCGCCGCACCAACGTGCCGACGGCCGTCCGCGACGTCCACAACTCGCACTACAGCCGCATGTGCCCGATCGAGACCCCCGAAGGCCCCAACATCGGCCTGATCGGCTCGCTCGCCCTCTACGCCCGCGTCAACGAGTACGGCTTCATCGAGGCTCCGTTCCGTCGCGTCGAGAACGGCGTTGCCACCGACCAGATCGACTGGATGACCGCTGACGAGGAAGAGAAGCACGTCATCGCGCCGGCCAACACGCCGCTCGATCCTAAGACCAACGAGTTCATCACGACCGATGCCGAGGGCAAGCTTGTCCGCCCGCACACCGTAATCGCCCGTACCCGCGACTTCGACGGCTCCTTCGGCGCTCCCGCCGACGTGCCTGTCGAGGACGTCGACTACATGGACGTCTCGCCGCGTCAGATGCTTTCCGTCGCAGCCACGCTGATTCCGTTCCTGGAGCACGACGACGCCAAGCGTACGCTGATGGGCGCTAACATGCAGCGTCAGGCCGTGCCGCTGGTTCACCCTGCCGCTCCCTATGTCGGTACCGGCATGGAGCGTCGCGCCGCCCTGGACTCCGGCGAGGTCACCCTGGCCAAGAACGCCGGCGAGGTCATCTTTGCCGACGCCGCCAAGATCATCGTCAAGCATGCCGGCGGCATGGACGAGTATCACCTGGCCAAGTACCAGCGCTCCAACCAGTCCACCTGCATCAACCACCGTCCGCTCGTGCGCGTCGGTGACACCGTTGAGCAGGGCGAGCCCCTGGCTGACGGTCCTTCGACCGATCATGGCGAGCTCGCACTGGGTCAGAACCTCACCGTGGCATACATGCCGTGGGAAGGCTTCAACTACGAGGACGGTATCGTCGTGTCCGAGCGCCTGGTGGCCGAGGACCTGCTGACGACCATCAACATCACCCGTCACGAGATCGATGCCCGCGACACCAAGCTCGGCCCCGAGGAGATCACCCGCGAGATCCCGAACCTCTCTGAGGATATGCTTGCCAACCTCGACGAGGACGGCATTATCCGCATCGGCGCCGAGGTCGGCCCTGGCGACATCCTGGTCGGCAAGGTCACGCCTAAGGGCGAGAGCGCTCTGACCGCCGAGGAGCGCCTGCTGCGCGCCATCTTCGGTGCCAAGGCCCACGACGTCCGCGACACCTCCCTTAAGATGCCTCACGGCGCTTACGGTCGCGTCATCGACGTCGTCCGCTTTAGCCGCGAGAACGGCGACGATCTGGCCCCCGGCGTCAACGAGCAGGTGCGCGTCTACGTCGCCCAGCGTCGTAAGATCCAGCAGGGCGATAAGATCGCCGGCCGCCACGGCAACAAGGGTGTTATCTGTAACGTTCTGCCGGTCGAGGACATGCCCTACATGGCTGACGGTACCCCGATCGACGTTATCCTCAACCCGCTGGGCGTTCCCTCGCGTATGAACGTCGGCCAGCTGCTCGAGTGCCACCTTGGCTGGGCTGCTGCCTGCGGTTGGGATACCGAGCAGGCCGACTCCGACAAGTACGTCCCCGGTCCGTTCTTCACCGCGACGCCCGTCTTCGACGGCGCCAAGGAGGACGAGATCGCCGAGGTCATCCGTCGTGCCAACAAGAACATGCTCAACAAGGCCACCGCTGCCTTTGGCGATCACATGCGCCCCGAGTTCGTCACCCAGCTTGACGAGCGCGGCAAGACCCGTCTGTTCGACGGCCGCACCGGCGAGGAGTTCCGCGAGCCCATTACCGTGGGTACGTCCTACATCCTCAAGCTCGGCCACATGGTCGACGACAAGATCCACGCCCGTTCGACTGGCCCTTACAGCCTGGTTACCCAGCAGCCTCTGGGCGGCAAGGCTCAGTTCGGCGGCCAGCGCTTCGGCGAGATGGAAGTTTGGGCACTGTACGCTTACGGTGCTTCCAACGTCCTGCAGGAGATCCTGACCGTCAAGTCCGACGATACCGTGGGCCGCGTCAAGACCTACGAGTCCATCGTCAAGGGCGAGAACGTTCCTGTCCCGGGTATCCCCGAGTCCTTCAAGGTTCTCGTCAAGGAGATTCGCTCCCTCGCACTGGACATCGAGCCCATGCACGATGCCGACGAGGACGCCTCCGCACCTGTGACCGCCGAGGAGACCTCTGCTCTCGACGACCTGGCTGCGCTCGCCGGCGTTGACGCCGACGTCGAGGCCGAGGATGCCGAGACCGCCGAGGCACCCGAGGCTGTCGCCGCCACGACCACTGATAAGGAGTAGTTGACTGTGGCAGATTTCGAAGCTACTGATTTTGACTCGGTAAAGATCTCCCTTGCCTCCGCCGACCAGATCCGTTCCTGGTCGCACGGTGAGGTCAAGAAGCCGGAGACCATCAATTACCGTACCCTCAAGCCCGAGAAGGACGGCCTGTTCTGCGAGAAGATCTTCGGTCCCGCCAAGGACTGGGAGTGCTCCTGCGGCAAGTACAAGGGCATCCGCTTTAAGGGCATCGTCTGCGAGCGCTGCGGCGTCGAGGTCACCTCGGCCAAGGTGCGTCGCGACCGCATGGGTCACATCGAGCTCGCCGCTCCCGTGTCCCATATCTGGTATTTCAAGAGCCCCACGAGCTTCCCGATGAGCCGTATGCTCGACATCAAGTCCAAGGACCTCGAGAAGGTTCTGTACTTTGCCAGCTACATCATCACCGAGGTCGACTACGAGGCTCGCGAGGCCGACGCCGACGACCTGCGCGAGGAGCTCGCCGCCGATCTGGAAGAGATCGATGCCGAGTGCGCCCGCCAGATCGAGTCCCTCAAGGAGCAGGGCAACCCCGAGAACTTTGACGAGTTCTCCGACGAGGAGCCGCTGACCCCCGAGGAGATCGCCTCTGGCATCGTCGACATCGAGGAAGAGTGCAAGGACGAGAAGCAGCTCCGCACGGACGCCTTCAACGCCTTCATGAAGCTCAGCGAGCGCGACCTCATTTCCGATGAGCCGCTGTTCCGTGAGATGACCCGTTACTACTCCATGTACTTCAAGGGCGGCATGGGTGCCGAGGCCGTCCGCGACCTGCTCGCTGCCATCGACCTCCCCTCCGAGGCCGAGAAGCTCAAGGCCATCATCGCCGACGAGGACTCCCAGAAGCAGAAGCGCGAGAAGGCCGTTAAGCGCCTCGAGGTCGTTGACGCCTTCCTGAAGGGCGGCAACAGCCCCGCGAACATGATCCTGGACGTCATTCCGGTCATTCCGCCCGATTTGCGCCCGATGGTCCAGCTTGACGGTGGCCGTTTCGCCGCGTCCGACCTCAACGACCTGTACCGTCGCGTGATCAACCGTAACAACCGACTCAAGCGCCTGCTCGACCTGGACGCCCCTGCGATCATCGTGAATAACGAGAAGCGCATGCTCCAGGAGTCCGTGGACGCCCTGTTCGACAACGGCCGTCGTGGTCGCCCGGTCTCTGGCCGTGGCGGTCGCCCGCTCAAGTCGCTCGCCGAGGCCCTCAAGGGCAAGCAGGGTCGTTTCCGTCAGAACCTGCTGGGCAAGCGTGTCGACTACTCCGGCCGTTCGGTAATCGTTACCGACCCCAAGCTGCTGCTGCACCAGTGCGGTCTGCCCAAGACCATGGCGCTGGAGCTCTTCAAGCCCTTCGTCATGAAGCGCCTGGTCGAGCTTGGCAAGGTCGAGAACATCAAGGGCGCCAAGCGCGCTATCGACCGCGGTGCCACCTTTGTGTGGGATATCCTCGAAGAGGTCATCGACGGCCGCGTCGTGCTGCTCAACCGTGCACCGACCCTGCACCGTCTGTCCATCCAGGCCTTTGAGCCGGTGCTGGTCGAGGGCAAGGCTATCCACCTGCACCCGCTGGTCTGCTCGCCCTTCAACGCCGACTTCGACGGCGACCAGATGTCTGTCCACGTGCCGCTGTCCAGCCAGGCTCAGGCCGAGGCCCGCGTGCTCATGCTCTCTGCGAACAACCTGCGCTCGCCGGCATCCGGCAAGCCGGTCAACATCCCTTCGCAGGACATGATCATCGGTGTGTACTACCTCACCCAGGTTCGCGAGGGTCTGCCGGGCGAGAACCACGTGTTCTCGAGCTTCGACGACGCGCTGCACGCCTATGACTGCCGCTCTGAGGTCGACATGCAGGCCAAGATTCAGGTCCGCGTGTCTGCTGAGAACGCCAACGTTATCAACGAGGACGGCACCCGTATCTTCCGCGTCAAGAACGGCAAGAACGAGTTTGTCGACTACGACGTCACCGGCAACAAGACCGCGCGCTTCGAGACCTCCATCGGCCGCATCATCTTCAACCGCCAGTGCCTGCCCGAAGACTATGAGTTCATGAACTACAAGATGGTCAAGGGCGACGTGGCCAAGCTGGTTGCGGACTGCTGCGATCGCTATCCCGAGGCCAAGGTCGGCCCGATCCTCGACGCCATCAAGTACTCCGGCTTCCACTACGCTACCCGCGCCGGCCTTACCATCTCGGTGTGGGACGCTCTCATCCCTGCTGAGAAGCAGGAGCTGCTCGATCGCGCCCAGGCCAACGTCGACCAGATCAACGAGTACTTCGAGGAGGGCTTCATCAACGAGACGGAGCGCCACATCGAAGTCGTTAACGAGTGGACCGCTTGTACCGACAAGGTCGCAGCGCTCATGCTCGATATGTTCGACGAGGAAAACCCGCTCTACATGATGGCCGACTCCGGCGCCCGTGGTTCTAAGACCCAGCTGCGTCAGCTCGGCGGCATGCGTGGCCTGATGGCAGACATGTCCGGCGAGACGATCGACCTTCCCATTAAGGCGAACTTCCGCGAGGGTCTGCTGCCGCTCGAGTACTTCATTTCGACCTACGGCGCCCGTAAGGGTCTGGTCGATACCGCATCCCACACCTCGGACTCTGGTTACCTGACCCGTCGTCTGGTCGACGTGGCCCAGGACGTCATCGTCCGCGAGGAGGACTGCGGTACGCACGAGGGCGTCACCTACAACCTCATCATCCCCGGCACCACCGACCTCAACACCGACCTCGTCGGCCGTTGCTTCATCGAGGACGTCGTGGCTCCCGATGGCACCGTGCTCTTTGAGCAGGACGGCTACATCGAGAAGGTCGCCGACATCCAGAAGATGGTCGATGCTGGCCTTAAGAAGGTCAAGCTTCGCGCGCTGCTCACCTGCCGCTCCAAGTACGGCGTGTGCCAGAAGTGCTACGGCTGGGATCTTTCTACCCGTCGTCCGGTCGCCATCGGTACCGCGGTCGGCATTATTGCCGCCCAGTCCATCGGCGAGCCCGGTACGCAGCTTACGATGCGTACCATTCACTCCGGCGGCGTCGCTGGCGTCGACGATATTACGCAGGGTCTGCCTACGGTCAGCCGTATGTTCGATATCGTCGGCAACGTCAACGAGAAGATCCTGGGCCGCGAGGCCGAGCTGGCTCCGTACTCCGGTCACCTCTCGATTAAGCCCGAGAAGTCCGAGTACGTGCTGACGCTCACCGACTCCGAGGATCACACCCGTGTCCTCGACGAGCGTCGCGTCCCCGCTTCGGTGCGCTTCATGCCCGAGATCGAGGACGGCTGCGAGGTTCGCGCCGGCGACCAGATCACCAAGGGCTTCGTCAACTTCCGCAACCTGCGCAAGCTGACCGACATCGAGTCGACGATGCACACCTTCGTCGAGAGCGTTAAGGACGTCTACACCAGCCAGGGCGTTGACCTGAACGACAAGCACATCGAGGTGCTCGCACGTCAGATGCTGCGTCGCGTTCAGATCACCAACCCCGGCGACTCCAAGTACCTGCTTGGTCAGTACGTCGACCGCTACGAGTTCGCCGACGAGGTCGAGCGCGTTGCCCGTCTGGGCGGTCAGGCTCCCGTGGCCGAGCCCGTCATCCTGGGTACGCTCAAGGTCGCGTCCAACATCGACTCCTGGCTGTCGAGCGCTTCGTTCATCCGTACCGCTGGCGTCCTTACCGAGGCTGCCATTGAGGGCAAGGTCGATCACCTGCTCGACCTTAAGTCCAACGTCATCGTCGGTAAGAAGATCCCGGCTGGTACCGGCCTCAAGCCGTACGCCAACGCCAAGCTGACGTATCGTACGGCCGACGGCTATGTCGACATCGACGGCCCGGCTTCGCCCAACGCCAAGTCGCTGCCCGAGTGGGCTCCTGTGGAGCTCAAGGACCTGGACGAGCAGCTCCCGCAGCAGCTCGACTGGGCCGGCTACGACGAGTTCGGTGGTGCTGACGGTTCGTTCACCCGCAACGGCCACACCATCTCCGCCGAGAAGGCTCGCCTGTACCTGTTCGACGACCTGGGCGTGTCGCAGCGCTGGACCAACAAGTTCAGCGAGGTCGGTATCGAGACGGTCGGCGACCTGGTTGGCAAGTCCGAGGAGGATCTGCTGCGCATCGACGGCATCGGTGCCAAGGCGATCGAGGAGCTCCGTGACGGCCTCGAGGCCCACGATCTGCTCTACATCCTCGAGAACAACGACGACGTTGCCGACGAGGAAGACCTCTCGCAGCTGCTGCAGATGGTCTTTAGCCCCGACGGTCCGGACGACATCCTGCTGGGTACCTCCGCTCCGACGCATCACGCCGACGCCGACGAGGAGCTCCTGGGCGCCCCGATCGACGACAAGAAGGCTCCCGCCAACGGCGCGATCAACGAGGACATGGCTTCTCTCGACGAGCTGCTCAACCAGCTTGTGGACACCGACGACGCCGAAGAGGCCAAGGACAACGACGAGGAGTAATTTCCTAGTACGTTAACCGCCCTTATAAAGGCTCGCTTCCCAACAGGGGGGCGGGCCTTTTTTGATGAGGAACGTTGCCCCGACGAGTACGTCGGATTCCCGGGACGGGAGGGGATTCCTTTATGCCAAAAAGGGACAGGTTTATTTTGGTCGGTTTTTCATGCTTGAATTTGAAACATTTCGCCCGACAAGAGCGTATCTAAGGTGAGGGCCTCACCAAGAATTATTAACGTCACCGGGAGGTGATTATGGAAGAACAAGCATTTAGACAGGCGGTTGAAGATCACAGAGATGTCGTGTTTCGAATCGCATTGACGTATCTGCGCGATCGTGCCGATGCCGACGATATTGCTCAAGACGTCTTTCTGAAGTTACTCAAAAGCGATGCGCAATTTGAAAGCTGGGAACATCTTCGTCGATGGCTTATCCGGGTCACGATCAATGAATGCAAATCTCTCTTTCGAAAGCCATGGAGGCGTGTGGAGGATATTGAGAACCTGGCCGATTCGCTTTCGACGGCGCAGGAGGAGACCAAGGCGGTCCTGTCAGACGTTATGCGACTTCCGGAACGATTCCGTGTGCCCATCATGCTCTATTACTATCTGGGCTTTTCGACCTCAGAGATTGCCGAGTTACTGCACGTACCAGCCGCGACAGTTCGAACGCGTTTAGCTCGCGGCAGATCGAAACTCAAGTTCATCCTAGAGGAGGGCGACCGTGAAATCCAACCAAATCAAGCAGGCCTTCGAGTCCGTCCAAGCCGATAGCGATCTTGCTGACCGTGTTCTTTATGCCGCTGCTGGTGAGCCGCTTCGCCGAAAGGGTCACGCGAAGCCTCTGTATGTTGCCGTGATCGGATGCCTTGCCGGAGTGCTGGCGACCGGAGGGGTCGCCTACGCCGTCGTCAATTCCAGTTATTTTGCCTCTGCCTGGGGAAACCATGGCAACGGAGAGTCCAATACCTGGACTCAAGGTGGCTCGTCGGGGACTAAATATACCTACACCAGAGAGTTTGGTGATGGTATCGCGCCCCAAAGCTTGGAGGGTTCAGTACAGAAGGTCAATCTGTCCGTCGAGGGCAACGGCTATACACTCGACATTCATGATATGGCTATCGATAAAAACGGTTGCGGTGCCGTGACGTTTACGTTGTCCAATCCAAATGGAGTTAACTACTACAAGCCAGCAGCAGAGATTGGCGAACTTGTTCTCTATGGTGAAGAAGAGCAGGGCATCGGCACGCCCGATATGAAGTTCGGCGAGGAATGGCCTGAC
>JAXKGH010000035.1:0-14735 GCA_036550475.1 Collinsella sp.
GCCATGGACGTGGTGAGCGTGGTGGTGATGGTCGAAGCCGGCGACAGCAGCGACGTCGGCATGGCCTCGATGCCGCCGATGACCATGCGCACGGCGAGCGTCTCGCCAAAGGCGCGGGTCATGCCCAAGATAACCGCGGTCATGAGCGACGGCATGGCGGACTTGAGCACCACGTGCCAGATGGTCTGCCAGCGGGTGTAGCCCAGCGCGAGCGAGCCCTGGCGGTAGCCGTCGGGCACGGCGCGCAGGCCATCGACCGAAAGCGTGGTCATCGTCGGCAGAATCATGACCGCCAGCACGATGGCGCCGGGCAAGATGCCCAGGCCCGTGCTCACGTGGAAAACGCTCTTCATAAGACCGACGACCACGTGAAAACCGATCAGGCCAAAGACGACCGAGGGGATGCCGGTCAAAAGCTCAATGAGCGGCTGAAAGATCTTAGAGCCAAACTTAGGGCTAATCTCGACCGCAAAGATGGCAGAGCCGATGGCGATGGGCAGCGCGATAAGCGTGGAGAGCACCATGACCGCAAACGAGGTGACGATCAGGGGCAGGGCGCCGGTATAGGGCAGGCCGTTTTCGGCTGTGTTGGCCAGGTCCCACTTGGTGCCGGTGAAGAACTCGACAACCGAAACGCCATCCTTGAGAAAAGCCGAGAGGCCCTTTTGGGCGACCATGAAGATAAGCGCGGCAACGACAAGCGTCACGAGCGCTACGCACGCGCCCGTGACGCCCAGGCCCACGTTCTCAAGGTCGCGCTTTGGCAGCTGTTTTGCCATTGCAAACCTTTCCGGGGGCGATTACTTATTTAGCAGAGACCTTGCCGCTGGCGTCCTTGACGACCTTCATGGCAGAGACGGGGATAAAGCCCTGCTCCTCGACGAGCTTGCCCTGGACGTCGTCGGAAAGCATGAACTCCAGGAAGGCCGTGGTGGCCTCGTCGGCGTCCTTGGAGCAGTACATGTGCTCGGTAGCCCAGATCTTGAAGGAGTCGTCGGTGACGTTTGCGCTCTTGGGCTCGACGCCCTCGACCTTGATGGCGTTGAACTTGGAGTCATCGAAGTGCGAGAAGTCGAGGTAGGAGATGGCGTTATCGGTGCTGCCCATCTGAGTCTGGACGTCGCCGGACTTGTCGAGCTCGGCGTCGCCCTTAAAGTCGACTGCCTCGTCGCCAAAGACGGCAGCCTCGAAGGTGGCGCGGGTACCGGAACCGGCCTTGCGGTTGAGAACGACGATCTTGGCGTCGTCGCCGCCGACCTCCTTCCAGTTGGTGATCTGGCCGGAGAAGATGCCCTTGAGCTGCTCGAGGGACAGGTCGTCGACCTTCACGTTCTTAGAGACGACGGGACCCATGCCCACGACGGCGACCTCGTGGTCGACGAGGTTCTTGACCTGGTCGGCCTCGAGCTTGGTCTCGGCGAAGACGTCGGAGTTACCGATGGTGACGGTGCCGGCGGCAACAGCGGTCAGACCTTTGCCCGAACCGTTGCCCGAGCCGGAGACGGAGACGTCGGGGTTGGCATCCATGAACTTCTCGGCAGCGGCCTCGACGAGAGCCTGGAACGAGGAGGCACCGTCGTAGGTCACCTCGCCGGAGACGGACTCGGCAGCAGCGGCGCTACCCTTGTCGGCGGCGTCGGATGCGCCTGCGCCGCCGCAGCCAACGAGACCGAGACCGACGATGCTGGCAAGACCACCAGCAAGGCCGAGGAACTGACGACGAGAATAAGCCTGATCGAGCATGATCTTCCTTTCGTACATGCGAATCGCGGGCACCCTGCCCGCTTTGCTGTTTGGAAAGATACGACCCCGACCGGGCAGCACCCGCGCCAACTGCGGTTTCTTACGGGCATCTGATAGACCCTTACCGCAAGCGCAGCACGGCCTTTACAAACGAATAACAATCCAGCGCCGAACATGGCGCACCTTTTACACCAGAGGAAGGTAGTTGTTGGGGACGTTCTTAAACGACTAGTCGTTGGGGACGTTCTTGTTTGACTAGTCATTTAAGAACGTCCCCAAGGACTACCTTGGAAACCCCGCAGGTTGAGCATAAGTCAGCGAAAACGCCCCTAAGCGAGCAAGGTGACGTGAAAGAGGAGGGAAGCGTACTTTTGTACGCGACCGACGATTGAACGTCAGATTGCCGCTTGGGGGCGTTTGCAGCGTCGAGCTGTTACGCGGTTTGGTAAAACCGCGTAACCCTAAAGCTCTAATTCATTCAAACGGAGGATCGCAACAATATAGATCTTGAGCGCCTGCTTGAGCTGTTCCTCGTTGGCGCACTCGTTGGGGCCGTGCATCTGGCCGCCCCACGAGGGCAGCTCCAGGCCGGTCTCCTCGGGGCCAAACGAGACGGCGCGGGCAAAGTTGCGCGCGTACGTGCCGCCGCCCATGGCAAAGGGTTCAGCATGCTTGCCGGTGAACTCGTTATAGGTATCGATAAGCGCCTTCACGGCCGGATCATCGGCAGAGACCGAGAACGGCACCTTCGCGCGACCCAGCTGGCACGTCACGCCGAAACGGCCCACGAGCGGATCGAGCTGCTCGCGGATGGTATCGGCACTCGTGCTGTCGGGGAAGCGCACGTCGATGACCTGCTCGATATGGCCATCCGCCACGCGGATGACGCCAGCGTTGCAGGTAAGCGGGCCAAACGCCGGACTCGTCGCATCGATACCCAGGCCGCGGCCATAGGCGTCCGCATGCACAAAGGCCAAAAACTTGACAAACTCGTGCTCGGCGGGCGTCAACAGGCGCTTGTCACGGGCGCCAAACGCGTCCTCGGCCTCGCGCAGATACGCCACGATCAGGCCGACAGCGTTGATAGTGCCCTCAGGCATCGAGGCATGACCGCCAATGCCGTGGGCAAAAATCTGCGCATGCCCGTTATCGAGTGTCGTGATCTCAAGGCGATCGGCGTTCTCGACCGGCGCCGGCAGCTCATCGGCGGCAATCGCGAGCTCGCAGATGGACTGCGACGGAATGGCATTGCTCGCCTCGGCGCCGCTCCACGACACGATGCGCCCGCCGTCGATCTTGGAGCTCACGAACGTCGCCCCAAACTGGCCCTTCTCGGCATTGCAGACCGGGAACTCGGCATCGGGCGTAAACAAAAAGTCGGGGTCTGCGTGGTTCTCCAGATAATGGTGAACGTCGGACATGCCCACTTCCTCATCGCAGCCCAGCAGCGCGCGGAAAGCATAGCGCGGGGTAATGCCGTGCTTGAGCAGATAAGCGCCGGCGTAGAGCGACAGCACCGCCGGACCCTTGTCGTCAATCACGCCGCGACCGAGCAGCCAGCCCTCGCGGCGCTCCATCGCAAACGGGTCGGTGTTCCAACCGGGGCCAGCGGGAACCACGTCCACGTGGCAGATAGTCGCGAGCTGCTTGTCGCCGCGACCCGGGATATCGGCGATTCCCACATAGCCCCCGTCGTCGCTCGTCTGATAGCCGAGCTTTTGCGCAATGCCGAGCGCGCAATCGAGCGCGTCACGGACCGGGCGGCCAAACGGCGCACCGGGCTCCGCATCGGCAGCAACGGCCACGGACGGATAGCTCACCAGTTGTTCGATATCGGCAACGACATCCTCCCAGACCTCGTCGACATACTCGGCAACGCTCTGCTCCACCTGATTCATGAACGACCTCCTTACCAATGAGCGACGGGTACGCCCGCCCCTCACATTATGTCTATTAGATAGCGAAAAGTTTAGCAAGCTCGGCCACCGAGTGCACCACCGCATCGGCGCCCGCGGCCTCGTGCTCCCCCGGCGCTGCCGCGCCCGAATAGATGCCGATGCACGGCACGCCCATCGCGTGCGCGCCCTCCACATCGTTAAAGCGATCGCCGATCATCACGGCATCGTCGGCCGTCGCGCCGAGCGCCGCCAGGGCATCGCGAACCGAATCGGCCTTGGTCTCGCGTCCCTGCGGCGGATTCATGCCAACCACAGCTTCGAACTGGCAAAGCCCCAGCTCATGAACCATATCGATGCACTTCGCCTCCATGCGAGACGTCGCCACGGCCATACGCTTGCCCTGGGCGGCCAACCCATCCAGCAGCTCGGGGACCCCATCGAACACGGGGTACTCCTCCGGCCCCAGCTCATCAAAAAAGGCGCGGTACTCGTCGGCCACCACAAGCGACTCCTCGCGGGAAAAGCCGTAAAAGTCGTGAAAGCTCTTCCACAGGGGCGGCCCGATCATACGGCGCAGATCACCCATCTGCGCCTCCGAAAACCCGCGCGCAGCCAGCGTCTTGCGCGTCGAGGTCATCACTGCCCGGCCCGTATCTGCCACCGTGCCGTCAAAATCGAACAACACGACCGGCCGTTTGCCTATCTCCAACGCCTCCATCGGCATTCCTCTTCCCCAGTTGACGATTTCCACACCGACACTTCAAACTGTTGACTATTCAACAATTGAACCTAGTAATGTGGAACGACTCTACTATACTTGTCGCACTTTGCTCTCAGAAGGCGGCGCGCAAGCGCCCCAACGAAAGGTGCAATTATGTCTTTTGCCATCATAACCGACTCCACGTCGGACATCTCCCCCGCCCACGCTCAAGAGCTCGGCATTTACGTGATTCCGCTGCATGTGATTATCGAGGGCGAGGACCTGCTCGACCAGGTGCAGATTACCGCCGAGGAATACGTCGCGCGCATGGCCGGCTCCGAGCAACTGCCGCACACCTCGCAGCCGAGCGCCGGCGAGTTCAAGGCACTCTTTGACCGCGTGCTCGCCGACGGCCATGATAGCGCCATCTTTATCTCACTGTGCAGCGAGTGGTCCGCCTGCTATGCCAACGCCAGCCTGACGGCCGAAACGCACGAACTCGACGTGCGCTGCATCGACTCGCGCACCGGCTCGGGTGCCGAGGGCCTGCTGGTGGAGTACGCGCTGGCCATGCGCGAGGACGGCCGCAGCCTGGACGAGACCGAGGCGCAGATCCGCGCGACGCTGCCCGACGCCCACCTGCTGCTGATTCCCCGCACGCTCGAGAACCTCGTTAAGAACGGCCGCGCGCCCAAGCTCGCCGGCCAGCTCACGCAGATGCTCAACATTCGCCTGGCCGTTTCGCCGGAGTGGAAATCGGGCGAGATCAAGGCCATCAAGAAGGGCCGCGGCGCCAAGCGCATCGTCGTCAACACCATGGCCGACTGCCTCGCGTTTTTGGCTGAGCATCCGGGTTCAAGCGTGCGCGTGCTCACGACCGGCGCCGCCGAGGAGCAAGAGCTCGTCAGCCAAGCGCTCGCAGGCCAAGACTATGTAGACGCCGGCACCGGCCCCATCGGCTGCACCATCGCCACCCATGTAGGCATCGACGCCATCGCCATCAGCTACTGCCCCCGCTACCAGCCAACTCACTAGGGACGCCCACATCAGTTGCGGTGGAATAGGGACTGTTTTTGGCTTATTAGCCGCCAATCAATCCCTATTCCACCGCAACTTAGAAGCAGTTCATTTGGGACGGGGCTAAAAAGACTGGTATCAAACGTTTCAGACCAGTCTTTTTAGCCCCGTCCCATTTTAGCTACTCTACATCAGCCCGCTCAGGGCGATGTCGACGGCCTCGTTGAGGTCGTCAGTAATGTGTACCAGATCCGGATCGAGCGGGCTGATCATACCGGCGCTCATCACCGGGCCGTTGGGCCAGTCGAACAGACCCCCTCGCGGTACCCACTGGACAAAAATGGCAAATATGAGTACTGCCACCAAATTAGTAGCAGCAAAATCTCGCCGGAATCGATCGTTTCGATTAATTTCACGCCTTGCCAAGGCTCAAAATGCCGTGTTTGGTGGGTTAGATATATAGAATAATGTCGAATTGGTATTCTATTCTTGCCAAATGTTATGAGACTACATTAACAGCAGTACTCACATTTGACGATATTTGACCACGGGGTCATTCGAAAACCCCTCCCCACGCCGCCAACCCGCCCCATAGCCGTCAAAAACCTTTAACAACAGCCGCCGCACGTTTTGGCACCGGCTGATTGCCACTCACGGATCGGTACCCCACTATTACCGAACCAAAATCGAAGTCGCGTATCTCATAAAGCTGAAATGACGTACCCTCATCCCAATGAACGCTGATAAGAATGGCTTTCAAATGAGCAACGGCACGCATCAATACGCCCTTTTCGGGAGCGCCCTATTCAAATTCAATAAAACGGTCGTCCACGCTTCGGATCCGCGCAAGCAAATCGTTATCTGCAGCAGCGGTCCAGACATCCGTTATACAACGCTGGAAGAATGGGAGAAAGCTGGCGATTCTTTCGATAGACGGGCGCAGATCGAAGATATCGTCACCAGCGCAAGCCCAGCGCGCGACAAACTCGAGCTCTTCCGCAATCTCTTTACTGGTCGCAAAGATGTCTACGCTCATGGGTACCGCAGAAAAGACGGAGGAATTGGCTATACGCCCGCCTGCGCAAATGAGTGGAAGTCAGGCATTTGCCCCAAAGCAAGCCACCAGAGAGTCAAATGCACGGAATGCAGCAGCCGCGTCTTCCCCGAGTTGAGCGATGCCGCGATCATCGCCCATTTCAGAGGCAATGACGATAGGCTTCGAGACGTTATAGGCCAATATGTGCTCGATAAAGACAGTAACACGAAAGTCCTGGTCATCGATTTTGACGGAGCCGATTGGAAAGAAGCGACGAAAGCCATTCGACATGTCGCAAAAAGCCACGGAATCGATGTCGCAGTTGAGCGATCGAGATCGGGCAACGGCGCACATGTCTGGTTTTTCTTCCTAGAGCTCGTCAGCGCAAAGACCGCACGAGATTTTGGAAGCAGCCTTATCACCGAAGCGGCGATACTGAACAAGACAATCACCTTCAAAGCATTTGACCGAATGCTGCCCGCGCAGTCCACCATTCCTGAGGGCGGCTTTGGAAATCTCATAGCGCTGCCTTTTCAAGGAAAAGCGCAGCGAAAAGGGAACAGCGTATTTGTTGACGAGCAATTTGAGCCCTTTCCCGATCAATGGCTTTACCTTTCGCAAATCCAGTTAATCCCGCGCGTGACGGTGCAAAATCTGATCGAGAGCATCGAAAATAGGTCACATGGAATAGCAGCTGTTGCGGCGGCAAACACCGGTGCGCCACATTCCCAGAGACTGCGAAAGCGGCTTCCGCTCACACCGCGGGACTTCCCGTCATCGCTGTCCGTCACGCAGACCGATATGCTCTATATCCCCGAAAAATCTCTAAGTCCCGCAGCTCAAATGGAAGTCCGCAGGCTTGCAACATTTGCCAACCCAGAATTCTTCCGCGCACAATCTATGCATCAATCGGTATTCGGCAAACCGCGGTTCATAGACCTCAGCGAACTTAGAGATGGCTACGTCGCGATTCCCAGAGGCTGCAAGGTTCAACTTGAGCGGCTGCTTCAAGAAGCCGGCGTTTCTGCCCACTATTCAGACAAACGCAAGTCGAGCCATCCAATTGCGATGGCATTTAAAGGGACTCTTCGCCCTGAACAGCAAATTGTCGCTGAACAGATGCTCAGCTATGAAGACGGGATCATGTCCGCACCGACGGGGTTCGGCAAAACCGTCATCGGAGCTTATCTTATTGCTGCCATTGGTCTTCCAACGCTCGTCATCGTTCCTAAAACTGCGCTCATTGCCCAATGGAAATCCCAACTCGAACGATTTCTCGACATCACGGACAACAGAGAGCCCGTCCGAACCCCAAAGGGACGAATCAGCAAAAGACAGCCTCCGCTCATTGGGCAAATCGGAGGAGGCAAGACCGCCATAAGCCGTCTCATCGACATTGCTTCATTCCAGTCGCTATCCGGCAAGGATCCCCAAACCGGCGAGTCATTAGCCAAGGAGTTCGTTCGCGATTACAGTCTCATCATCTGTGACGAATGCCACCATGCGGCCGCGCCACAGCTTGAGCTTGTCCTCAAGTCCGCTCCTGCCAAATATGTATATGGCCTTTCCGCAACGCCCGAGCGTTCGGACGGACTCACGCGGGCACTCTCGATGCTCTGCGGCCCGGTTCGCTATGTCGTCGATCCAAAAACGCAAGCAATCCAACAGGGGATTCAGCGCATTGTTAGACCGCGTTTCACCGGAATTCGATTACCCACCTACGGACCAGGAGCATCCTTTAACCAAATTCTCGATCTCCTGTGTGTACACGCCGCGAGAAACGAAGCAATTATCGAGGACGCCCTCGAGGCCGCATCAAACGGCCGGCATCCGCTTGTGCTATCTAAAAGAAAAAAGCATGCCGAAGAGCTATGCAGGCTACTTCAAAGCCGTGGACACGAACCCATACTCTTAACCGGAGAAATCGACGCCAAAGAAAGAAAAGCAATACTGAAGAGTCTTCCCAGCTTTGAGCATGATCATCGAATCATCGTCGCAACTGAAAGTCTTCTGGGCGAGGGCTTCGACCTGTCTTACCTTGACACTTTGCTCATTGCCACTCCAATATCTTGGGACGGCAGCATAACGCAGCAGGCAGGTAGGCTACACAGAAGCCACGAGGGCAAACAGCGGGTTGAGATATTCGACTATGTTGACCTGTCGATACCCATGTTCGCGCGCATGTACCAAAAGAGGCTCAAGACCTACGCCAAGCTGGGGTATGAAGTCTTTGCGGCAAACGACAACAGACAGGACGATCGAAACATCCTCGTTAGGTCGGCAAGAGCCGTGGAGGCTTTAGTGAATGACATCGAGAACGCATCGAAAAGCATTTTTATTGCCGCACCCTACGCGTCCGCCGCATGCCTTGAAAAGCTCGCCGCTGCACTCGCGGATGCCGCTACCCGTGGAATTGCCCTTGAGATTTCTATTGCTTCAACTCCACGCGATGACGTGAAAGCGATTTTTGCCGAGATGAACGTCAACTATCTCATCAAAGCCGAAGGACGCCTGTGCGCATCAGTGATTGACGAGGAAACTGTCTGGTACGGAGCTATTCCGTTGCTGGCTTTCCCAAAGAAAGAAGACTGCAGCATTCGTTTCAAAAGCAGCGAAGTCGCAGCCGAGCTTTTGAGCGAAATTCAGCGAAAAGTGGAACCGGAAGCCGCGGCGACGAACGGGGTACCCCCAGCAGTTGCGGTGAAATAGGGACTGTTTTTGACTTATTAGCCGTCAATCAATCCCTATTCCACCGCAACTTAGAAATCGGCAATCAGCCCTGCGGGCCCTGGAACAGCTCCTCATGCGAGCCCATTCTGACCAGCCGGATCACAGGATTAGTCTTATGCGGTAAGTAGAGAACGACCACGTCGACCAAGCCATCGGATAGGTGGAAATCGATGTGGCCGTTGTAGTTTCCGCCCGGGTTTGAAAGCTCATGGGCGCCATATTCCGCGGGAAGCGAGCCGTGAGCTGCAAGCTCTGCGACTGCCGCCTTAAACTCACTCTTTAGCTGCGGATGCATGCGCATCGTTCGTTTGTAGTCCGCCCTAAATTGAGCCTCGACTTTAATCTCGAACATCGCTATTCCTCATCGAGGAATGACATAAGCTCATCAGCGTTGTTGAATGACGGGCTATCGTCCGGCAAAATCCCCAACTCATGAGCCTCGGCGATCACCATGGCACGCCTCGTCGCCTCGTTGGGCACCTCCGCCCTTCCTACAATCTCAAAAGGAATCTTTCGCTGATTTACAAGCTGCCGAACGGCAAGATTGAGATAGGAATTGAGGCTGAGGCCGACCGAATCCAAGAACTCAGTCGCCTGTTCCTTGAGCCCCTCTTCGATGCGAACCGTCGTAGGCTTAACCGTTGCAGTAGACATACGCGACCTCCTCGCCTCGTCTTTTGCATCAGTATACCCCGTTTTGATGGCATACTGATGTTAAATAGCATCAGTATGCCGTTCACATTACTATAACAAAAGTCACAGCGCCCTACATCAGCCCGCTCAGGGCGATGTCGACGGCTTCGTTGAGGTCGTCGGTGATATGCACGAGCTCGGGATCGAGCGGGCTGATCATACCGGCGTCCATCACCGGGCCGTTGAGCCAGTCGAACAGGCCCTGCCAGTACTCGGTTCCCACCAAAACGAGCGGCATGCGCTTGACCTTGTGTGTCTGCACCAGCGTGAGCACCTCAAACATTTCGTCGAGCGTACCAAAACCTCCGGGAAACACGATGGCACCCGAGCTGTATTTGACGAACATGGTCTTGCGCACAAAGAAGTAACGGAAGTCCATGCCGAGGTTCACGTATTTATTGAGCCCCTGCTCGTGCGGCAATTCAATGCCCAGGCCAACTGACTTGCCGTTGACACTCGCCGCTCCCCTGTTGGCCGCCTCCATGATGCCGGGACCGCCGCCGGTGATAACCGCCACGCCGCGCTGGGCGATTTTGCGCCCGACGGTGCGCGCCGCCTTGTAAAGCGGATCGGTCTTGGGCGTGCGGGCGCTACCGAAGATGGTCACCGCAGGACCAAGCTCGGCAAGCGCGCCGAAGCCATCGACAAACTCGGCCTGAATGCGCAGCACGCGCCACGGATCGGCATGCAACCAGTCGGTCGACTCCTCGGGCGCCAGCAGGTTGGCGTAGGTGTTGTCCTTAGGAATCATGGGACCGCGCATGACCACGGGACCGCGTCGGTACGTCTCGTCGTAGGCCGGCTCGCCCTCGACGTTCTCATTCTTAATCATGGGTACTCCTATCGAGAAAAAGAAAAGCGGGCGGGGTCGACGCCATGCGCCAAACACCCGCCCGAACATCAACTATTCGGTATGGTACCCACGTTGCATCAAGCGCTTGCAAGGCATCGGTCAGCGGTCGCGCAGCCGGCGTCAGCGAATGTGACGAGCAGCTGCCGCTCAACCTTTGCCGTTGCCCACGCTCTGCAAGCGTGCCTGTCGCCCTTAGTAATCCACCGCAGCAGGACTGTTCATCCAGTCGCTCACGAATGCACCGTAACGGCCCTCGATAATGGCCTGGCGGGCACGCTGCATAAGGTTGAGCAGGTAGTAGATGTTGTGCATCGACAGCAGAATGCCGCCGAGCATCTCCTTCTGCGTGACCATGTGGCGAATGAGCGCGCGGCTGTAGCCGCCCGTGCACACCGGGCAGGTGCAGGTGGGATCGATGGGGCCGTCGTCGTGCGCGAAACGCGCGTTGCGGAAGTTGAGGCGACCCTCGCTCGAGAACGCTGTGCCCATGCGGCCGGTGCGCGTCGGCAGCACGCAGTCGAACATGTCGATGCCCACGCCCACACCGCGCACGAGGGTGGTGGGGTTGCCGACGCCCATCAGGTAGCGCGGCTTGTGCTTGGGCATGTACTCGCTTACGAGCGGTGCCAGGGTCTCGAACATGGTCTCGTGGTCCTCGCCCACCGAGTAGCCGCCGATGCCGTAACCGGGGAAGTCGCCGCACTCCTCCAAATGGCGCAGCGAGCGCAGGCGCAGATCTAGGTGCATGCCGCCCTGAACAATGCCAAAGAGCGCCTGGTCGTCGCGGGTATGCGCCTTATAGCAGCGCTCGGCCCACATACTCGACAGCTCAACGGCGCGCTCAACGTAGGCGCGCGTGGCGGGATAGCCCGGGCATTGGTCCAGCTGCATGCAGATGTCGGAGCCGAGTTTCATGGCGATTTCCATGTTGTCCTCGGGCGTCCAGAACACGTGGCGGCCGTCGTAATCGTTGACGATAAAGCGCACGCCCTCATCGGTGAGCTTGACCGCGTCGTTGTGGCTGAACACCTGGAAACCGCCCGAGTCGGTGAGGATAGGACCGTGCCAGTTCATAAACTTGTGCAGGCCGCCCAGCTCGGCGATAGTGTCCTCGCCGGGACGCATGGACAGGTGATAGGTATTGGCAAGCACGATCTGGGCGCCGAGCTGTTTGACGGTCTCGGTAGGAATGCCCTTGACGTTTGCCTTGGTGCCCACGGGCATAAAGATCGGCGTCTCGATGTCGCCGTGCGGGGTGTGCAGCACGCCGGCACGCGCATGCGTCGTCGGGTCCTCGGCGATCAGGTCGAATTTAAAAAGGCTCTGGTCCATAAACTGGAACTCCTTGGTTGCGGTTCATACGCAGACCATTATACGGGCAACCAGCAAACCGCACCGACTCGACAGAAACTGATGCATTAAACGACTAGTCGTCGAGGACAATCTTCAGCGCCATCTTGCAAAGAAGTGTCCCAATCTGCCGGCACTTAGGGACTGTCCCCAAGTGCCGGCAAGAGTGTCCCTTATAGCTAGTCATTTAAGAACGTCCCCAACGACTACGAGATCATCTCCAACAGCCAAGGCAACGCCGATGCTCTGGCGACGTCAGCGAGCGGTCGCCAGGGCGAACAAATTGGCATGAAAAGAGGGCGGCATAGACCTTCTGGTCATGCCGCCCTCTTTGAATGACAAGTTGTCGCCCTGGCGGCCGCGCAGCGTCGGCCCGTTACGGCGTTTGGAAAAACCGCGTAACCCCTAAGGACGCTGGCCCATTCCACCCTCGAGGGTGACGGTCTCGCCGTTCATGTACTTAAAGTCGGGACCGCAGAGCTGAACGACAACGCGGCCGATTTCCTTCTCGACGTCGCCGTAGTGACCCGCCGGCGGCATGTGGACGTTGGCCTTGAACGCCTCGGGATAGGCATCTTGGAAGTTCTCGAGCGCAGCGGTCCAAGCAAGCGGACAAACGATATTGACGTTGATACCGTCCTTGCCCCACTCGTTGGCGGCAACGCGAGTCAGACCACGGATGCCCTCCTTGGCGGCGGCATAGCTGCACTGACCATAGTTGCCAAACAGGCCGGCGCCCGAGGCAAAGTTGACCACGGAGCCCTTGGTCTCCTTCAGGTGCGGATAGGCCTTCTGCATGTACAGATAGGTGGCATACAGACCGGAATAAATGGCCAGGTTAAACTGATCCATGGTGTGGTCGGCGATGGTCACACCCGAGGCGCTGGCCTGAGCATTGTTGACGACGGCGTCGATGCGGCCGAACTCCTCAATGGCCTTGTCGATAACGTTCTGGACGACAGCCTCGTTGTCCTGACCAGCCGAAACATCGGCCTGAACAGGCAGAACCTTGACACCGTACTCGGCCTCGAGGGACTCCTTGGCGGCCTCGAGCTTGGCGACGTTGCGGCCGGTGATAACGAGGTTCGCGCCCTCCTTGGCAAAAGCGATATCGATGCCGTAACCGATGGAGCCAGCGGAGCCGTCCTTAAGCGTGGCCTTGCCGCCGCCGGTGACGATCACGGTCTTACCAGTGAAAAGTCCCATATAAAGTCCTTTCAAATCGCGACGGGCGCACCCGCCGACTGCGCGCATCCAAATAAACGCGCCAAAAGCTGAAATGCAACTTTAACGGGTTCAAGTGAAAAATAAAGCCCATGGCAGGCGAACGGCGCAACGTCTTTCGGCGAAGGGAATGTCAAGTAAAAATTGGATAGAGTGGCCGAGTTTTTGCTATCGTCGCGAGCCATCGAACACGTTTTGAAACTTTGCTGCGGCGCGCGGGAAGTCGGCGCGAGACTTTATCATAGGGTGACAAACAACGATGAGGAGCACATACCTATGACAGACGAGCTGGACCCCCAGACTCAACAGCATATTGATGATTCCGCAGACGTCACCGCAGATACTGACGCTGTGACCTGCGATAGTACCGACGTCGACGGCCCCATCTTGGACGAAAGCGCTACGGCGGAAACCCCTGGCGCCGAAGATGCAGGCGAGCAAAACGACGATGCGCCCGCTCAGGACGACGACCCCGTACAGGATGCCGCTCCGCAAGCTGCGGGCCCTATCGAGGTGTCTTCGGAAGAAGAGCTCGATGCCGTCATGGACTCCATGATGGATGCCGTCAAAGCGATGAAAGACGCCGTGGCCGATGCCGATATTGATGCCGAGGAAGAGGAGGCCGCCGAGGCGGCCTCGACCTTTGTGCCCGGCGAGACCCCCGTTGCCGACCAGGGCAGCACCATGCCCTCGTTTCTGCAGCTCGAGCACCCCACGATTGGCGCCGATGCGGTCGATCCGCACGCAGCGGGCTTTTCTGTGGTCGAGGGCGGTACCGGCAATATCGCCGCGCCGCAGGCTGCCGATGCGGACGCTGTCGACACCGCTCGCCCGATCGCCCCGCACTCCCCCGACGCGAGCCGCGATCTGGGGACCGCTGTCTCGAACACCGCGAACGCCGTGGGCACCTTTATTGCCCAGGGCGCCTCGGCCATGCGCGAGATGAACGCCGCGAAAAAGGCACTTGCCGATGCCCGCGCCCACCTGGCCGAACTTGAGCAGCGCATTGTCGATCAGGCCGAGGAGCTCGAGACGCGCCAGGATATCGCAGGCCGCTACGACCAGATCGTCGCCGACCAGCGTCAGGCGATCGCCACAGCGCAAAAGACCGCTGCGGCAGCCGAGATTGACCGTGATGCCCACGCCGCCAAAGCGACAGAGCTCAAGAGTCAGCTCGAACAAATGAAGACAGAGGATGACGCGACTGAGCTCCGCCTGAAGGCCGCGCTCGACGCCGTGGAGGCCCGCGAGGCAAGCTCGCGCGAGACCGGCAACCGCCTCGTTCGACGTCTTGAGGATTCCAAGCGCATCCGCGACAAGGTGCAGGCCGAGCGAGACGCCGGCATTGCCGCCGCACAACAAACCGTCGACGCCACGCGCGCCCAGCTCGAGACGCTGCGTCATGAGTATGCCGAGCTGCAACGCAATCCCTCGGCAAATCCCGCCAACTATACGGTGCGCACCAGCGAGCTCTCGATGCAGATCTCCGAC
>JAXKGH010000036.1:0-3981 GCA_036550475.1 Collinsella sp.
AGGTCAGACGATTTATACCGTCTGACCTGCATTTACTTCTGGTGCCCCCGGGCGGATTCGAACCGTCGACACCCGCTTTAGGAGAGCGGTGCTCTATCCCCTGAGCTACGGAGGCATGTTGTACTAGTGTAGCAGATTTACTGCATCGCAATACGTCGCATGACTAGACTTCGAAGTTGCGGTGGAATAGTTCCTGTCTGAAGCATCTAAAGCCGTATTTAGGAACTATTTCACCGCAACTTGTGAAGAGCTAGTTGCCTTTGTGGAAGAGGTTTTTGATAACGGAAGGGATGCTCTTGGCACCCTTGGCCGTCACATCGATAAAGTCGGGCGAACGCACGAGCTTGTCCTCGTCGACGTACTTGCGGACCGCGCGCAACGTCTCTTTGTCGTCGCGCGTCGAAAACGTAAAGTGACCGTTGTCCTTGGTGAAGATGGCAAAACGCGTGATCTTCTTGGTGCCGCGCAAAACCTCGGCGGCAATATAGTCGACCTCGTCCCACGGGATTTGAATATAATCCTCGGGATTACGCTCGTTGTAATACTCGAACGCCTTATTGCCCACCATCACGTTACCGTGGCTGGTAAGCCCCATCAGGCAGGTTGCCGGCGTTGCCAGATCGACCGTGCTGTTCTGAGATTGCGCCATGCGCGCCTCGCCCTCCAAATAAAACAATCGGACCGCATCCAGTGTACCCACCGGGTGCGGTCCGTTTCAATGGCTCAAAAGCCCTTGCCTAGCAATTCTCGGTCTTAAGCCGAAACGTGCTTACATGAAGCCGCAGACGCGACCGATGATGCCGATGGCGAAGAGAGCCAGGATGATGACGATCGGGCTGACCTTCTTCTTGAGGAGCTTGCAGACCAGCAGGGTCAGGCACACGGCGGCAAGGCCAGGGATGAGCTGATCGAGGTTGGCCTGAAGCGTGGTGACCTTCACCTGATCAAGGGCGTTAGCACCGATGGAGTTATACATCGTCAGTGCTTCCTTGACACCCTCAGAACCGGAGGGCAGGTTAGCCCAGTCGATAAAGGCGCCAGCAGACTGCGTGACCTTGGAGACGACCGGGGTGAAGGAGATGGACACCCAGCGCTCGACCAGGGCGCCGATGATGAACATACCCAGGATGGAAGCACCCTCGGTGACCTTGCCCATCAGACCGCCGGAGAGGTCCTTGGCGATGGAGGAGCCGACCTTGTAGCCAAACTCCTGCGTGTACCACAGGAAGGCGTAACGGATGATGTTCCACGCGAAGAAGAACAGCAGCGGACCGGCGATGCTGCCGGACAGGGCCAGGGAAGCGCCCAGAGCGCCCAGAATCGGGCGAAGGGTGAACCAGAAGGCGGGGTCGCCGACGCCGGCGAGCGGGCCCATCATACCGACCTTGACGCCCTGAATGGCGACGTCGTCGATCGGAGCACCGTTGGCGCGCTCCTCCTCGAGAGCGAGGGTGACGCCAATGACGGGGGCGGAAACATAGGGATGGGTGTTATAGAACTCCAGGTGGCGCTTAAGAGCGGCAATCTGGTCATCCTTGTTGGTGTAGAGCTTCTTGATCGCAGGGATCATTGCGAAGCACCAGCCGCCGTTCTGCATACGCTCGTAGTTCCACGAGCCCTGAAGGAACTGATGACGGAAGCAAACCTTCTTGCGGTCAGCCTTGGTGAGCTGAATCTTGTTCTCTGCCATATGTATCACTCCCCTCCTACTCGTAATCGTTCAGAATGTCGCCGAGCGGGTCACCGGAGCCACCGCCCATGCCGCCACCCTGCTTGGCCAGATCCTTGAGGCCAAGGTAGATGAGGGCAAGGGAGATGCCGATGAGGCCAAGGGCGATCAGCGTGAGCTGAGGGATGGCAGCAAGGACAAAGCCGAGGATGAAGAACGGCCAGGTCTCCTTGGTGGCCATCATGTTGATGACCATGGCGTAACCGACGGAAGCGACCATGCCGCCACCGACAGCCATACCGCCGGACAGCCAGTCGGGCATAGCGTTAAGCGCGTTGGTAACAGCCTCGGCCGGGATGATGCACAGAAGTACTGCCGGGATGGCGATACGAAGGCCCTGCATGAGGATAGCAGCGTACTGCCAGCGCTCGATGCCGGAGAAGTCGCCCTTCTCGGCGCAACCGTCCATGGCGTGAGCGATAGCGGTAGCCAGGGTACGGCAGATCATGGTCAGGAACAGACCAGCGACCGACAGCGGGACGGCGACGGCGATGGCGGCGGTAACGGCCTTGGCCGAATCGGTGGCGCCACCGTTGAGGGCGAGCACCATGATGATCGAAGAAGCGACCGAGGCCAGAGCGGCGTCAGGCGCGACAGCGGCGCCGACGTTAGCCCAGCCAAGGGCCATCATCTGGAGCGAACCGCCCAGGAGGATGCCCTCCTGAAGGTGACCGGTTACGAGACCGATAAGCGTGCATGCCACGAGCGGCTGATGGAACTGGAACTCATCCAGGATGCCTTCCATACCGGCAAGCAACGCGACAATCGCAACAAGCAGAATAGTGATTGCAGACATGTATCGGACCCTCCTTTACTATGCTTGAGCGGCCAGTTCGGCCTTAGCTTTCTTCAACATGGCGTCGAGATCCTCGGAGGAATCCGAAGGAACCTTGCGGACCTCGAACTTGACGCCCTTGGCCTTGAGGGCCTCGAGAGTCTTGACGTCGTCATCGCCCATAGCGACGGCGTTGGTGACGACGACCTTGCCCTTGGAGTGAGCCATGGAACCGATGTTGACTTCCTTGATGTCGACGCCGGCCTCGATGGCCTTGAGCAGATCCTGCGGGTTCTCAAAGAGCAGCATGGCCTTGGTGTCACCAAAGCGCGTGTCCTTGACGACCTCGGCCATCTTCTTGATGGGCACGACGTTGGCATGGACTCCCGGAGGGGCAGCCTGCTCGATCATGGTCTTGCGGAGCTCGTCGTGAGCAACGCCGTCGGAAACCACGATGATGCGGTTGGGGTTGATCTGCTTGGTCCACGTGGTGGCCACCTGACCATGAAGCAGACGGGTGTCGATACGGACGTGGGCAATCTTGATGTGCCCGTCGCCGATGACCGTTCCCGGAGGGATGGCGCCTGCAGGAGCAGCGGCGGCCGCAGCCGGCTTCTTCTCCTCGGGCTCCAGAGACTCGGGCTTGACGCGCACGCCAGCCTTAGCCTCAGTCACGAGATGTTTTGCGATCGCATGTGCAGTGTTCTTTGCGTCAAAGCGCTGCGAATATGCCTCGATGAGCATAGGCAGGTTGACACCGGTGACGATAGCCCAGGAATCGTGGCCCTCGATGAGCCCGCTGATCTGGTTGAACGGCGTGCCGCCCCACAGATCAACGAGGAAGAGCACCTGCTCCTGGTCCTCGAAGGAAGCGACTGCTTCCTCGACCTTGGCGCGGAAATCGTCGGGGCCCATGCTCGGCTCGAGCGAGACCACGGCAACAGACGGCTGATCGCCAAAGACCATCGAGCCCGTCTGCTTGATTCCAGCTGCCAAGTCCCCGTGGCTAGCAAGAACAATACTTACCATCACATAACCTCCTTTTTGTCTACGTATTTCCTACACGACATGAAAGGAGTATACCTGTTTGGATTGTGGAATTATAGCTAAATTCGCAAAAGGTTGGATTATTTGTTTAAACGTCTAAGTTTGTTACAAATTGATTACATTGCTGGTTTACAGCTCATTGCCTGATAAAACGTGATTTGCCGATTGTTTCCAAAGACATATACAGGCGCACTGTTCGATAAAACCGCTTTTAGGTGGATCCCAATGCGCCTGCGTGCCGCCATTTTGTTTAAACAGACATGACTTGACTAACCGAAGCAAATATGTTTAGAACTCTAGCCCATGCAGTCATTGGATGTTAGGCGATGTGGAGTGGGTTGGCGGCGTCGACGGCATCGGGTGCGTCGGAGAGGCCGTCAGGAGCAGCGTCTGCCGGGTCCTCGTCGGGAGTCTCGATCTGTTTGATCAT
>JAXKGH010000037.1:0-7954 GCA_036550475.1 Collinsella sp.
CGGCGCAGGCCGTCCAACTCTTCTTGGATCTTGTCGCGCTCCAGGCCGGTCAGGCGGCGCAGCTTCATCTCGAGGATGGCCGTGGTCTGCTCGGGCGTAAAGCCAAAGCGTTCGATCAGTCGGCTGCTGGCCTCGGAGTCGGTCTGCGAGGAGCGGATGATGCTGATGACCTCGTCGATATGGTCAAGGGCCATCAGGTAGCCCTCGAGGATATGCGCGCGGGCCTGGGCCTTCTTAAGGTCGAAGCGGGTGCGGCGGGTGACGACGTCGACCTGGTGGTCGATGTAGTGCTGCAGCATCTCGCGCAGGCTCAGGCATTTGGGAACGCCGTTGACGAGTGCCAGGTTGTTGGCGCCAAAGGTCGTCTGCAGCGAGGTGTACTTATACAGGTTGTTGAGCACGACCTGCGGAATGACGCCCTTCTTGAGCTCGATGACCAGACGGATGCCCTTCTGGTTGGACTCATCGCGCATATCCGAGATGCCCTCGATGCGCTTGTCGTTGACGAGTTGGGCGATCTTCTCCTGCAGGGTGCCCTTGTTGACCATGTAGGGAATCTCGGTAAAGACCAGGCGGCTGCGGCCGGTCTTGGTGGACTCCACATGTGCCTTGGCACGCACGGTAATGGAGCCGCGGCCGGTCTCGTAGCTCTGCTTAATGCCGGCGCTGCCCATGATGATGGCGCCGGTGGGGAAGTCCGGACCGGGCATGATCTGCATGAGCTCGTCGACGGTGGCGTCGGGGTTGTCGATCAGGTAGCAGGTGGCCTCGATCGCCTCGGTGAGGTTATGCGGGGCGATGTTGGTGGCCATGCCGACGGCGATGCCCTGGCTGCCGTTGACCAGCAGGTTGGGGAAGCGCGCGGGCAGTGCCACGGGCTCGGCGAGCGATTCGTCGTAGTTGGGCTGCCAGTCGACGGTATCCTTCTGCAGGTCACGCAGCAGCTCCATGGCGGGCTTTGCCAGGCGGCTCTCGGTGTAACGCATGGCCGCCGCGCCGTCGCCATCGATGTTGCCGAAGTTGCCGTGACCGTCGATGAGCGGCGTGCGCATGGAGAACCACTGCGCCAGGCGGACCATGGCCTCGTAGACCGCGGAGTCACCGTGCGGGTGGTACTTACCGATAACTTCGCCGACCGTCCAGGCCGACTTTTTGTGTGGGCGGTTGGGGTAGATGCCGCTCTCGTTCATCGCGTACAGGATGCGGCGGTGTACCGGCTTTAAGCCGTCGCGCACGTCCGGCAGGGCACGCGCTGTGATAACCGACATCGAATACTCGATGAACGACTGCTTCATCTCGCGACCGAACTCCGAAATCTGGAGCTGGCCGCCGTTGATGTCCTCGCCGGCCGAGGCGCCACGATCGACTTCGCCAAAGCTCTCCTCGAGCTCACCGTCGTCGTCCTCTTCCTCATCATCATCGGCATCGGGGTTATAGGCGTCCGGATCGCCGTCCTCGCCCTGCTCAGCACGGGCAAGCAGGCGCTTCAGATCATCGGGCATACCGGCATCGCCGGCCTCGTCCATACCCTCGTTATTGTTGATATCGTCTGCCACGTTACCTCCTCATGGTTTGCGTGGTCTAATTAGTTCCCTACCACGGAGACGGCTTTTCCAGGTGCCGCAGATTCGCCCGAAAGAGGAGGGAAACGTACTTGGGTACGCGACCGACGATTGAGGGCGAAGGTGCGGTGGCTGGGAAAGCCGAACAGGTTAGGCATCTAAGAATCGTGCATCATGTGCATGCTTCTCGATGTACTCGCGGCGATAGCCGACCTCGGAACCCATCAGCTCGCGCACGGCGCGGTCCGCCACCACGGCGTCCTCGATCGACACGCGCTGCAGAATGCGGGTCTTGGGGTCCATCGTCGTCGAGGCAAGCTGCTTGGGGTCCATCTCGCCCAGGCCCTTGTAGCGCTGGACGGTATAGCCCTTGCGCTTTTTGGTAATCTTGCCGTCCTTGGCCTTGCCGTCCTCGTCGTTATCGTCGGGGTTCAGGCCCAGACTCTGGATGGTGTCGCGCAGGATCTCGTCTTCGGGCTGGCGGCCGTTGGGATACACGTAGTGGATCTTGTTGCGCACCTTAATGCCAAAGATGGGCGGGCAGGCAACATAGACGTAGCCGGCATCGATCAGCGGACGCATGTACTTGTAGAAGAACGTCAGCAGCAGGATGCGGATATGCGCACCGTCGACGTCTGCATCGGTCATGATGATGATCTTGTGGTAGCGCGCCTTGGTGATATCGAAGTCGCCGCCGTCGCCGGCACTCGTCGTGACGCCGCAGCCGATCGCGGTAATCAGCGACTGAATGGTGTCACTCGAGAACGCGCGATGGTCACCAACGCGTTCGACGTTCAAAATCTTGCCGCGCAGGGGCAGAATCGCCTGGATGTCTCGGCGACGGCCGTCCTTGGCCGAACCGCCTGCCGAGTCGCCCTCTACGATGAAGAGCTCGGTGAGCTCGGCATCGCGCACCGAGCAGTCGGCGAGCTTACCGGGCAGGGACGCCGTCTCGAGCAGGCTCTTGCGGCGGGTCGCCTCGCGCGCCTTGCGGGCGGCATTGCGCGCCTTGCAGGCCTGCTGCGCCTTCTTGACGATCTCGCGAGCGGGCTTGGGATGCTCCTCCAAGTAATCGGCGAGGCCGTCGGTCACGATCTTGAGCGTCAGTGCTCGCATATAGGAGCTGCCGAGCTTGGCCTTGGTCTGGCCCTCAAACTGCGGGTCGGGCAGCTTGACCGAGATGACAGCCGAAAGGCCCTCGCGTACATCGTCGCCGGTCAGGTTGGCGTCTTTTTCCTTGAGCAGGTTCTGTTTGCGCGCGTAGTCGTTGATCACACGGGTGAGCGCGGTGCGGAAGCCCTCAAGGTGCATGCCGCCCTCGGGGGTGTAGATGTCGTTGGCAAACGACATGACGTTCTCGCCGTAACCGCTATTCCACTGCAGGGAAACCTCAACCTCGCCCATCTTGGTCACAGGCGCGTCCGGGTCCGATTTGCCCTCGATGTAGATGGGCTCCTTAAAGGCCTCGGGGACGTCCTTGCCCTCGTTGAGGAACTTGACGAAGTCGATGATGCCGCCCTCGTAGCAAAACTCCTCCACATGGGGAGTCGCCTCGCGCTCGTCGGTCAGCACGATTTTGAGGTTCTTATTGAGGAACGCCGTCTCCTGCAGACGGTTGTGCAGCGTATCGAAATCGTAGATGCATGTCTCGAAGATCTCGTCGTCGGGCCAGAAGGTGACGGTGGTGCCCGTCGAATCCGAGGTGCCCACGACCTCCATCTTCTTAACGGTCTTGCCGCGCGAGAACTCCATCTCGTAGGTGTTGCCATCGCGACGAACCTGAACGACCACGCGCTTGGACAGTGCGTTGACGACGGAGATGCCCACGCCGTGCAGGCCGCCCGAGACCTTATAGGCCGAGTTATCGAACTTACCGCCGGCGTGCAAGATCGTCATGACGACCTCGAGCGTCGGGATCTTTTTAACAGGGTGCTCGTCGACGGGGATGCCGCGCCCGTTGTCGACGACCGTGATGGAGTTGTCGGCGTGGACCGTCACCTGGATCTCGGTGCAGAAACCGGCCATGGCCTCGTCGACGGAGTTGTCAACGATCTCCCACACCAGGTGATGCAGACCGCTGGCGCTCGTCGAGCCGATATACATGCCCGGGCGCTTACGAACGGCCTCGAGACCTTCGAGAATCTTAATCTCGCCGCCATCGTAATCGTTTTCGTTTGCCACACGTCCTCCTTCAGTCAAGAAAATGTGTACAGCCTTACTAGTTTATCGTAAAAAAATACCCTCGGGAACGAGGGTATTTGGCTCTACAAGGCCACCAGATGCGATTTAAGGCTCTTTTTTGCTTTGCACGCCCTTGGCCCACTCGGCACTGGCTCTCATGGCGTTCTCGAGGGCCTCGCGCAGTTTTTGGTCCTCGATGGGTGCCGCTTGGCGCTCGATCTCGGTGCGCTCGGCCTCACTTAGGTCGGCGTGCGGGGCCGGCGGGCGCTCGGTCGTCGCCGGGCGCAGGCGCTCCTTGGCGGCGGGTGGCGTGTGACCGGGCGCGGTGGTTTTGAACACCAGGCCGTCCACATGCGCACCGGCGCGCTCCATACGCGCGCGGATGATCTCGCGCAACAGCGTCATTTCCTGCGTCCACGAGGGCGAATCGAGATATACCAGCAGCTCATTGGACTCGGGCAGGTAGCGCAGACCCGTCACATGCCGCCCCTCGCGCGTGCCCGAGCACACCGCATTCCACGCGCGATAGACCGCACGAGATTCCTCTGCAGCCTCCATCTGCGCGCGGCGCTCAGGTGTCGCGGCCGCCAGGATGCGCTGGCGCTCTGCGTTCAAAAACCCACTGAAGGCGACCGTTTCGCTCTCGCGCTCGTAATTAGCACGTCTCACCCATGCTCACCACCTTGGCTCGATCAAGCAGATCATCGGTAAAGTACCCCAGGTTGGTCGTGGTTATGACCGTCTGGATATCATCGCCGATCAGCCGCAGGAAAGCACCGCGGCGTTCGCCGTCGAGTTCGCTCATCACGTCGTCCAAAAGCAGCAACGGGGCGGTGCCCAGGACATCGCGAGCCACGGCCACCTCCGCCACCTTCCAGGCCAGAACCAACGTTCGCTGCTGACCTTGGCTGGCAAATGAACGGGCGGAGCGACCCGCCACGGTAAACTCAATCTCATCGCGATGCGGTCCCACCAACGTCACGCCGCGGCGAATTTCCTCGTCGGCGTGCTCATCAAGGGCAGCCAGCATGCGCTCGTACGCCCAGCCCTTCAGCTCTTCGCGATCATCGACCTGGGGCAAATCCCCCAGCGTGGACGTATAGGTCACGTTGGCAGCCTCACCGGATGCCACTTGCCCGTAGGCAGTGTGCACATGGCCCGCCAGCCGGTCGAGCAGGGCCAACCGGTGCACAAGCAGGGCCGAGCCCGCGCGGGCAATCGAATCGTTCCACGCGCCGAGCATCTCGCGACAGCACCAGGTCTCCTTGAGCAGGGCGTTACGCTGGGTCACGCAGCGTCCATAGGTGCTCGCAAGATCGGCATAACGTGCGCTCAGCTGCATGCCAAAGTCATCGAGGGCGGCGCGGCGCACACTGGCGCCTCGCTTAACCATGTCCAGATGGTCGGGGCAAAACAGCACGCTCGGCAGAGCCCCGCGCACACCGGCGGCAGAGCACCTCTTGCCGTTGCGGCTAAACGAGCGCTTACCGTCCTCCACGCTCAATCCCATATCAAGCACGCGGCCGTCGCCCTCGAGCCTCAGCTCGACCTTGCACGAGCCCACGCCATCATGGACGAGCTCGGCTGCGGTCGGATGCCTAAACGAGGCGCCGCTCGTCAGCAGCTGCAGCGCCTCTATGAGATTGGTCTTTCCCGCCGCGTTGGGTCCCGCAAGTATCGTCACGCCCTCGTCCAGGGCAAGGCGATAGCTATCGAAGCTGCGGTAGTGCGCGACGGAAAGATCGCGGGCGAACATGGTCATGGCGCAACGCTAGATGCGGACCGGCATGACCAGGTACAGGTAGTTGATCTTGTCGTAGGACTTGAAGATGCCCGCCTGCGAGTAGCTCTTGAGCTCCAGCGTGATCTCCTTCTCCTTGGACAGGGCATTGAGGCAGCCGAAGATGTAGTGGTAGTTGAAGGCGATGGTACCCGACTCGCCCTCGGCCTCGACATCGATCGTCTCCTGCGCCAGATCCTGGTCGTTGGAGATGGAAGACAGGCCCATCTGCCCGTTCTCGACGTCGATCTCGAACTTGACGGCGGGGTTTGCGCTCGCGATAACGGCGACACGCTTGAGGGCGGCATTGAAGGCGGCGACGTCGATCTTGACGCTCGTCACGCACGAATCGGGGATGAGCTGCTTGTAGTTGGGGTACACGCCCTCGATGCGGCGCGACACGTAGGTGGTGTTGCCGGCCTCGAAGACGACCTGGGTGTCGGTAGCCCCGATCATGATGGTCGCCTGGCTTGCCATGATGTTCAGCGCGTCGTTAAAGGCGTCGGCCGGAACGTTGAGCTCAAAGGAGCCTTCGAGGGTCGAGGTCTCGACCTGCGTATCGCACACGGCCAAACGGAAGGAATCGGTCGCCACCAGGCGAACGGTGTTGTTCTCGACCTTCATGTGCACGCCGCCCAAGATGGGGCGGGCCTTGTCGGTCGAGGTGACGCGCCACACGCGGCCGACCATCTCGGACAAGATATCGGTCGGCAGCTCCACGGCACTCTCGATGGCATAGGCCGGAAACTCGGGGAAGTCATTGGCATCGAGCGTGTTCAGGCGGAAAGAGCTCTTCTCGCAACCAATCAGCACCTGGCGCTCGGACAGCTCAAAGGTGACCGGGGCATCGGGGAGGGTCTTGGTGATATTGGAGAGCATCTTACAGGGGATAACCATCTCGCCCTCTTCTTCGACATGCGCCGCGATGCGATGACGGATCGAGATGGTGTAGTTAGAGGTCTGGAATTCCAAGATGCCGTCTTGGGCCTTAACGAGCACGCCTGACAGGATGGGAAGGGTGGATGCCGAAGCGACACCCTTCATAACGACGCCGATGGCTTGTGTAAGCGAGCTCTGGCTGACGGTGAACTTCATCTTTTAATACCTTTCTATAGATATAAATATCTTAATAATAGTAATAGCACTGACGAAACTGTTGATTACTCCCAAAGACGCAGGTCAGACCCAGAAAGAGAATCGACAACAACCTGTGTGCAACGGGGGTGGTTTTCCACGTTCAAAACCTGCGCAAAACTTTTCATCACCGCGGGTTGGGTTTTAGACACCTTATGCCCGTGGTTTCGACAAGTTTTCAACAGGTGTCTCTATTTTCCTACGAGCGCAGTGTAATTTTACCGCGCAAGGACTTGAGGTCTTCGGTGACGGTGCGGTCTTCCTGGATCATCTTCTGGACCTTTTTGTAGCTCGTGCTGACGGTCGAGTGGTTGCGGTTGCCAAATTCGGCGCCCACCGCCGTGGTCGTCATCTCGCACATCTCGATGGCCAGGTAGATGGCGATATGGCGCGCTTTGGCGATATTGGCGTTGCGGCGCGGGCCGATGAGCTCCTCGTGCGTCACGCCGTACTGCTCTTCAATGACGGACTGAACCGTTTGCACGTTGATCTTTTTGGCCGATGTGTCGAAGTACTGGCTGGCGATGGCGTCGATATCGTCAAAGGTGAGCTCCCCGCCCTCGCGCTCGCGGTCGCCCGCCTCGCCGGCGCAGCGCTCGCAGAAGCTCTCGAGTTCGCGGATGTTGGTGCCCGAGACCTCGGCCATGTGTTTAAAGTGCTCGTCGGTCAGGTGCCCGCCGTCGCCCCCATAGGCCGCCAGCAGCGAGTCGTCGCCTGCCTCGGGAGCGGCGACGATGGTGTTCTCGTAATAGCGCTGCAAGATCTTGTATTTCATTTCGTAGCTGGGCTCTGCGACCAGGCAGAGCATGCCGGCGTTGAAGCGGCTGGTCAAACGCTCGTCCATGCTCAGGTCCTTGGGGGCGCGGTCTGCCGCGATGACGACCTTCTTGTTGTTGCGGATGAACTCGTCCATGAGCTGGAAAAAGTAGTCCACGCTCGCGCGCTTGCCGATGATGTTTTGGATGTCATCGATGATGAGCACGTCCACGCCGTGGTACGCCTGCATGATGGGGGCGTTGCTCTTCTTTTGGCGGTCGAACTCGGTCATCAGGTCGTCCAGATATGCCTGGGAGTTGGCATACTTGACCTTGATCTCGGGCGACTTCTCGGCGAGCTCGTTTTTGATGGCAAGCAGCAGGTGCGTCTTGCCCAGGCCCGATTTGCCGTAGATGAACAGTGATGTGCACGTGCCGCGCTCGTCCGCGAGGGCGGCAAACTTGAGTGCCGAGCGATAGGCATGGCTGTTCTCGGGGCCGTAGACAAAGTTCTCAAAGGTAAATTTTGAGTTCGCGGCGAG
>JAXKGH010000038.1:0-1885 GCA_036550475.1 Collinsella sp.
ATCGCTGATCGGTTCCGTTCGATTCATATGGTTCTAGTATAGGAAAAGGAATTTCTCGGGGCCGCCTCTCGGCGGCCTTGCGAAAAACAAATCCAAGTTAGACCATTTCAAATGGTTCGATGTCTGCCCGGATGCGACACATCTGGTGTGTCCATCCTCGCAGTATCCGGTTCTCAAGGTGCACGCTTTGCGGCTCATCCGGTTCCACCGGGCCGCGCGGCAAGGAGATATATTGCCAGACCGGAGGGGCGCCGGGGGCGGGAATCTGGGCGTACACATTTCCTACACATCTTGTGATCCGACTAACGTTTGCCAGCCGTTAACTACCGCTCGCCGAGCATCTCTTTATATAAGGCAGTCTCATGGTTAAAGCGGATACGTCCCCCTAGCTAAAGCACAGCCAGCATCGAGCAACTCATCACGTTCTTCCACCGAGAACCCCTCGGCGTAGACGCGCACCACTGGTTCGGTCCCGCTAGGACGGACCAGCAGCCACGTGTCATCCTCGAATGACAGACGCAAGCCGTCCATATGACTAACGTTTTGCGGCACCTTGCCACAAATCGACTTGGGGTTTACGCCCGGCAGCAGGGTTCGTAACGTTTCGGCATCTTCGGCCTCAAGGCGCAAATCGCGTCGACCGTAACTCGTCTTACCAAAACTGTCCTCGAGTTGGTCGACCAGAACGCCCAAAGGCGCGTCCGTCTTTGCCATAAGCTCACACAGAATCAGACAGGCGAGGATTCCATCGCGCTCGGGCATATGCGCGGCGATGCCGATACCACCGGCTTCTTCGCCGCCCATGAGGACGCCGCCCTTCTTCATCTCCGCCGCTATATATTTGAAACCGACTGGTTTGACGGTCACGCGGCAGCCAAGCGCCTCGGCAATGCGACGCACGAGCGTCGAGCATGAAAGATTGACGACGACGCGCCCCTCCAAATTACGAAATTGAACCAAGTCGCCCAAAACGAGCGCCATGATCTGATGCGGATGTATATATCTGCCGCGCTCGTCAACCGCGCCGATACGGTCGGCGTCGCCGTCGGTCACCAGGCCAGCGCAAGCTCCGTCCTCGATAACCGTGCGCTCGCAAGCGTCCACCCACGGTTCAACGGGGTCGGGGCAGATATCTTCTTGGTCAGACGCCTGCCCGGCGTGAATCTCGTGCACCTCAACGCCAAGCTCGCGCAGCAAGTCGGCTAGATAGCCCTGGGCTGCGCCGCCCATGGGATCGACAACCACGCGCAAGTGCGCGGCGCGGATGGCTTCGGCATCGACAAACGATGCCACCGCCTGCATATAGTCAGGAATGATATCCGCGGTGCGATATTGCCCCTCGATCCCCATTGGCTCGGGAGCCATAGTCTCTTCGAGCTCTTCGATGACATCCTGGTTGGCGGTCGAGCCGTCACCCATGCGAATCTTGAGGCACAGATAGCCCTGCGGATGATGGGACCCCGTCACCATGAGCGCGCCGCACGCTTCACCGTCATAAGCCGCCGCCCACGTAAGGGCAGGGGTCGGGACAGGTCGCGAAGCGAGCACGGCGTCTAGCCCGTGCGCTGCTAGCACGCCCGCCGCAAGCTCAGCGAACTCGCGCGCCAGGGGCCGGGTGTCGAACCCTATATATACCGTTTTGCCCGGATTGGTCTTTTGCCATAACTCGCCGACGGCATCGGCGATACGGGCAACGTTATCGGCAGTGAAGTCCTCATCGACGCGAGCGCGCCAACCGTCAGTTCCAAAATGAATTATCGCGCACACGCGCAGACACCTCACAGTGTTTGGATCATGGTACGCATGGGGTATACCCGCAACATGCACTCGGCAACCTGCCGGCACCAGCATTCACCATTTGGGCAAATGCTGCCGAGGACATGCA
>JAXKGH010000039.1:0-27900 GCA_036550475.1 Collinsella sp.
GAGCGACTCAGGCGTAATCTGCAAGATACCGCTCGGTTTTTTGATGAGCTTAGCCTTGTGCGACTGCGAAACATCGCCATGCCAGTGCCAGACGGGGATATCGGCCTCTTCGCACAGGTCGTTGAGGCGGACGAACTGATCATTGATGAGTGCCTTGAGGGGGCCGATGTAGAGGGCGCCAACGCTCGCGGGCGGGTTCTCCCAAAACTCGGTCAGGATGGGAAAGAAGGCTGCCTCGGTTTTGCCGGAAGCCGTGGATGCCGTCAGGAGCACATTGTCCTGAGTGTTAAAGATGGCATCAGCTGCTGCAACCTGGATGGAGCGTAGACTCTCCCAATCGTGGGAGTAGATGAAGTCTTGGATAAACGGGGCGTAGCGGTCAAAGGCGTTCACGGGGCCTCCTTTCAAAAACGAATTTCTCAATGCGGTGGGCAGTGGCTTGCTGCATTACTGCCTCGACGTTTGCCCAGATAAAACCTGCCAAAATAAACCTGTCCCTTTTTGGCAGGTTAGATGGTGAATTCGGCGAAGTTGCGGTCGCCGCCTGCGGTGCCGGCGTCGCCTGTTGCGGCTGTCGGCGCCAGCGCGTCGCCGCCGACGCTTTGCAGCAACTCGGCCACATTTGCATCGGGGTTCTGACACAGGATATCGAGCAGCTCGATAAAGTCACGAATGACCTCACGGGGCGTCAGGTGCGTATCGGCTCCCACGCGGCCAAACTCAATCTTGAGAAAGTTCACCAAGTCGTTCTCGGTAAGCGTGGGCGTCCAGCCAAAGTAGCCGGCATGGATCTGCATGAGCTTTTCGATGAGCACCAGCAGCTCCTCGTAGGTGAGCGGCTGCAGGCGGATGATGGGCGCGAGCATGTCTTTGAGATCATCTCGCGCAAAGCGACCCTGAGCGAGTCGGCTGCGCAGAGCTTCGTAGGAGAACACGCCGCGGCGGCGGTCTTCGATGGAGGTTGGCGTGCCGCCCATGATCATGCCCAGGTACTGCGCCTTGCCCTGGAGCGTGTCGTTGTACATAGTCAGGATCTTCTCGTAGTTGTATTGGCGCGTGATCGCGTTGGGAATCTTGTACAGATTCACGAGTTCGTCGATGAGCACCAGCATGCCCTTGTATCCGCTGCAGACCAAAAAGCGTGCAATGAGCTTAACGTAGTCGTACCAGTCGTCATCGCTGATGATGGTCGAGGAGCCCAGCTCAGCGCGTGCCTCGCTCTTGGTGCGGTACTCGCCGCGAATCCATTTGGTCACGCGGCTCATAGCCTCTTCATCGCCCTCGGATACGGCCATGCGATAGCGGCGGAGCATGCGGGTGAAGTCGAAGCCGTGGACCATCTCCTCGAGCGGGGCCAGTTGGGCATTGACGACCGACTCGTCGACGTCGGCACACGAGGCGACCCAGCGATCCAAAATAAGGTTGAGCGCACCACCCTCGGGGCGCGTCTTGGTCGATATATTGCGGATGAGCTCGCGGTAGGTGGCAAGGCCCTGTCCCTGACCGCCCTGCAGGCGGCGCTCGGGCGACAGGTCGGCATCAGCGACGACGAATCCCTCGCCCATGGCGTGCGTGCGGATGGTCTGGAGCAAAAAGCTCTTGCCGGCGCCGTAACGACCGACTAAGAAGCGGAAGCTCGCGCCGCCATCGGCGATGAGACTCAAATCGGTGAGCAGGGCGCGAATCTCGACCTCGCGACCCACGGTGATATAGGGAAGGCCGATGCGCGGGACCACGCCGCCCTTGAGCGAGTTAAGGATAACGGCGGCGACGCGTTTGGGTACACGGGGCGCTGCGGATGCGGTATCACTCATGGTCTAGGTATCCTCTCACGTCTGCTTCGTAGTCCTCGATAATCTGCGGCCCTGCCGCGCTAAATTCAATTACGGTGTCGCCCACCAGGTCAAAGAGCGCCTCGTTGATGCTGTCGACGAGCATGTCCTCGCTCTGCCCCGATTGCACTACCGCCGATTCCGCCTGTACTGCGTTGTGCTCGAGCAGCGCGCGGAGATAGGCGTCTGCGGCAGGCGTGAGTTCGTTCGTGGCGTCAGCGGGCGCAACAGCTGCGAACGCGGGCGTCGGCGCGAGAAGCGGTGCCACGACACCAAACTGTTCGGTGGATATGGTTGGCTCGTTGGTCTCGTCCTGCCGAATGGGTGCCGCGACCGCCTCGACAATCGCGTCGGCTACGGGCTCGGCTTCCGGTTGCCCTGAGTCCGCTGCCTCGGCTTCTGCGGATGCGTCGTCCTCGCGTTCCTCATCGATCAAAAGCGCTTCGCGCGTTTGCGCGGCGGCGCTCCGAATGTGCCCCAGCTGGCTCAAATCGATATCGATCTTGATGGGCTGGTGTGCGGCGTCCCACGAAAGCCATGCCATGATCTCGTCATCGATGATCTTGGCCAGATATTTGGGGACCTTCTCCTCCTTCAGGGGGTGGGTGGGGTCTAGGGCCAGGCGTAGGCGTTGGTCGCAGGCGCGCATCATCTCACCAAGCTTGCTGCTTTTTTGCCTGCTGCCGTGAATTCGCATGCATTCCCAAAAGCCGTTTTGGCAGCGGTAGATGTGAATGGGGTCCAGGCGATATTCGCAGTCCTCGTGGCGCTCGGGCGCAAAGAATACGGCCGAGGCAAACATGGTGTAGGGCATGGCCGTCTCCTCCCCAAATAAGCTCGCCACGATGTCGGTCTTTCGGTGCGTGTCATAGTAGCGCGCCATACGGACATACACGGCGCACGCCACGTGGCGCAGATCGCGGTGGTGGCTGCGGTCGAGCCGCGAGTTACTTAGGTTGTACGTGGAGAGGGCGTTGATGGCGGCCATGAGTCGCTCCTCGCGCACCTCATCGGGCGGAAGGGGGAGCGTGGGCTCGGAGGTTTTGCGACGCTTAGGGGTCTGGCCGGACGGTGCCGGTGCTGGTACAAGGTCTCGTGCCGCGCGCCGCAGCTCGATAAGGGCGTTATCGAACATGACGGTTTTAGAGTCGCGAAGTAGCTTGGGGTCGAGTCCGTGGAAAACGGCGTAATCCTGCAGCCACACGCGCGCAAACCGGTCGATGCCGGGCTCGAAGGCGCGATAGACATCCCAAAAGGCCTTGATCTTGTTAAAACCTTCGAGCGGATCATCTATGCCAATGCCGCAAATCAGCTCATAGAGATACAGAAAGGCAAAGGATGTAGACGTTTCCTCGACGGTTCCGCGGCGCACTTGGGCACGCCAGGTAAAGTAGCCGCGCAACTGCCGGTCGCTCATGGCATTGTAGGTGGGAAAGTACGACTTAAAGGTGCCGTTGTATGGACAGTCGTCCTCAAAGTCGGCCATCAGCAAGCCCTGGCGGTAGAAAAGCTCGGCCTCCGATAGCCAGCGGCCCGCGCCGCCCTTGGGGTCATCCTGCCAGCGCGATATCTCGCGCATCTTGCGGTATTGGTCGGGGAGGAAATTCTGCATCTGTCGGCCGGTTTTGAGAATCGGCTCGTCTGCGTAGATTTCGTTTGAGAAGCGGGCGGACTGATGGGTCCGGGCCTCGGCCATAATGCGCTCGATGAGCATCTTGATGTCCTGGTCGGCCACCGCTTCTCCTCTCCTAACGCAGCTTCGGTGACCTCATATCATAGCACAGCATCAAACAGGTGTTCGAGATACTGCTGCGTAGATAGATTTAGAACAGGAGGGCGTAGATGACGGCGATGACGACGGAGGGGAGCATATTGGCTGTGCGGAAGGTCTGAGGACGGATGAGGTTGACGCCGACGCAGAAGATGAGCATGGAGCCTACGAGCGAAAGGCTGTTGAGGGCTGCTGTGGTCATGATGGGGGAGAGCGCGCCGGCAAACAACGTGATCGTCCCCTGGAACACGGCTACGGGCAGGGCCGAGAAGATGCAGCCGCGTCCGAGCGACGCCGTCATGGTGCAGACGATGATGCAGTCCAGTGCGCCCTTGAGGGCAAGCGTTGACCAGTCGCCGAGCAGGCCGTCCTGGATCGATCCCACAATTGCCATGGCGCCGATACACACGGTGAGTGAAGTCGAGACAAAAGCGTTGGTGAACTCGTTATCGCCCTCACTGCCGGTCTTGCGCTTGAGCCATTCGCCAAGGTTCTCGATGGCGGCTTCCAAGTTGACGGCCTCGCCGATGAGCGAACCGAGCGCAAATGAGACGATGAGCATGGTGGTACCGGTGGTCGCTAGCGCCTTTCCATCGATGATGAGCATCTTTTGCATGGTGCCGCCCAGGCCGATAAACAGGACGCACAGCCCCGATGCTTTCATGAGCGTGTCTTGGATGCGCGGTGTAATGAAGCGGCCGCCCGCTAATCCTAAAAGACCGCCCGCAACTAAAAGCACAACGTTGATGATTGTTCCCAAGCCCGGCATGAGCCCTCCTGTATTGATGCCAACGTGGCAATCGTAGCAGAACGAAATGCGAGGCACATCGCAACCCATCTAATACGTTATATAAGTGGTATTAGGAATGATGCGCAGCATTTAAGCCTCAGGTGGTTGTCGGGACATAGGGATAGTATTCAAAGCGCAGTGTCATAAGCCGCTGCGGGGATTCAATAGCCGCGGCGATGATATTGGCATCGCGGGCACGATCAAACCCTTCGAGCTCGATCTGGTACGAGACGTCTTGCATAATGTCCAGACGTCGCCAGGTTAGAAGTGTGTCGCCATCGAATTCCAGGGTCTTGCTTCCGTTTGCGGCAACGGCGTATAGACGCAGCTTGGCGGTGGTTGCAGGGTCGACAACTGTGACCTTTTTAATTTCGTTTCGAGTATTCTTGGCGCCCAACAAGGTGAGCAGTGTTGGGGCCACGACCTCGCCCGATGGCAAAAAGACGACTTCGATGGATTCAGGAAATGCGATGATAGCCGACTTGCGGACGGGCTGATTGGCGGCGGCAACTTCGATGTTCGCAGCGTCGATGACCTCTGTGTGGTCGAGCGCGGCAAGCACGCAGCAGTTACCTTCATCGATCTCTTGAGGATCAGCAAGCCCCAGGCTGTCCGCGAGCCCGGGATCGTTTGGATCGGTAGCGGGCTCATTCGGTGCTTCGAAAGAAGCTGGGACGCTGTTTGTCGGCGACGGCGTGTCGCCCGCACCTGCTTCTTTATCCGCGCTCTCTTCTTGTATGGTTGCGTTGATGGGTTCGTCGTTTGGGGGGAGCGTCTTGGCGTCAAGCGCGGAGGGGAGAATTCCGATGGCTCCGGATCCGTTCCACTCCATTTCGAGAAGCGCCGGGTCGGCAAGAATTCGTTGCCTGCTTTGCGCGTGGGCATCGATTTCAATAGGGCCTGCCTCTATCCCTCGTGTAAGGCTGAGTGATCCGGCTGGTTTCTCGAAATGAGCGTCTGTGTCTTTGGCGCTGACGGCGTAGAACAGCAGGGACGCTTCTCCCGCCGCGATGGCATCGGTGCCGGCTTTGGTCAGCCGCAACGATGCCGTGAATGAGAGGGTGGGCTGCGTGTCGTCTGCATTCGCGGCGGCGCAGCCCAGCCATATACCGCCTCCTTTCTCAAAAAACGTACCGTCGAAGGCGACCTTCGCTCCGTTCGCCGAGTCATCGACCGAAGCGATGTCGATGCGCAGCTCTAAATTGCATGGATCGCCATCTGCATCGAACACAACCGAGCGCCACGTGCAGACGGCGCACCCCGCCTGGGAGCCGTTTGCCTTGTTCGAACGCTTGATATCCACGACTATCGAGCCGTCCGTATTACGACGAAGGCATCCCGAGGTTGAGATCACGGCCTGTGCGATCGAAAAACGCTCGCACGCAATGGCGCTCGACGGATTTGGTGCGGAACTTAGGGCTACTGGTAAGGAGTCTGCCATGACGGGAGTCGCCCAAGCGGCGACAGGCGTTCCGGTTGCGAGCGCGCCGCAGAGTGCGACGACGGGCAAAAGGTTCTTCGATGCCATGGGGTCTCCTTAGCTAATTTAGTGCGGCCTGTCCGTGTTTTGTTTCTGGCTGCGTTTGATGTGCAGACCGAGGCCGGCGGTTCCCGCGCCTGCTGCTGTGGCGCCTGCTGCCAAGAGCCATCGTCTGTCGCCTGTCTGCGCCAACGGTTCCTCGCGGTCGCCGCGGTCGAGCTCCGAGAGGTCGACCGTCACTTGCGTGGCGGCCTGCGCCTGTTCTTGCTGGGCAAAGGCCATGGCTGGCCCAAACGCTAGGATGCTGACGGCGGCGGCCAGGGCGACGGCCTTATGCCGTGTGCGCACCGGGCTCGACCGTCCAGGTGATCGTCGCAACCTGATCGCCTTCGCCGGTTACGCGGAAGATGTCGCGCGTGACGCGGGCGACGTTTCCGCTTGTCTTGAGCTTGATTTTGTCCGTGCCGCCGGCAATGCCCTGGTAGCCCATGTCGAAGGCTGCATTCTTGGAAAGATCGAGGCCCGTCCCTTGCGCGGCGGCGCTGGCGTTCTGGAGCGCGCCGTCGGGGCCGACCTTAAAGTCGATGGAGTTCTGCGCGGTTCCGGCCTTGGCGTCGGCGGCAATGGTCCAGGTGTTCATGGCGTCGATCTTCATGTTGGTGACATGGATGCCGTAGGCCGAATGATTGTCGATGGTGGTCGCGTCTTCTGAGGGACCCTGAAGCGTGCCGTCGGCCTTGGCGACGAAGGGAATAACCGTCGGAACTTTGAACTCAACGTTGTCGATCTCGGTCCTGACCATTACTTTCGTGGTTCCAACGCGCCCGGCTGCCATAGCTGGCGTCGGGGCGGCGCCCATTGCGAGCGCGAGCGCGAGCCCTGCGCCCACGACGAGCGCTCTGGCTCCGTTCATGTTCCTGGTGATGTCCATGGTCGTTCCTTTCTATTCGCCGCGGGCCGTCCCCGCGATGATTGGACGAATGCTGGTGAATTGCGTGCGGTGCCGCGTCGGCCGGAAAGCTAGTTCTCGGCTTGCTCAACCCGTACCTTGACACGTGTCGGATTGCCGTGGCTGTCGAGGGTCTTGGCATCGAGTGCCTGGATCTCGATGTACGCCTCGCCTTCTTTGATGTCGCCGGCGGGGCACGTCTCGATTGTCTTGCCGGTCTCGACCACACCGGATTCGTACATGGTCTCGTCGTTTTGGATGACGCGGAATCGCTGGGGAAATTTATTGTCTTGGACGTTTTGCACGTTGACGCGCAGCTTGCCGTCCTCCTGCAGCTGAGCGACCGGCGCGACCGAAATCGTCATCATGTTGTCGCGGACGATGGCGTCGAGCTCATCTTGGATTTCCTGACGCGTTTTGCCCTCGGCCGTCGTGACCGAAGCGCCCGCCTCGGGTACGGGCTGCGACTGCCAAGCGTATAGTCCTACGGCGACAAGGGCGCAGACGATGGCCAAGCAGGCAACGATGAGCTTCTTGCGACGACCCAGGCCTGCAAAGTGGGGTGGCTTCTTCGCGCTCATGCGGCATCCTTGGCGGTATAGACGCGCGCAAAGGTGGACGGGTCCGCTCCAAAGAGCATGTGAAGCATCAGACGGCGCGAGTAGACGAGCTCGTCGAAGTCGGGAGGGAGCTCGATGTCGTGGATATGCGCGATGTGGTGGGCGAGCGCCGAGAACGACTCGGGGTCGCAGATCACATCGGTGGTAACGTGGTAGACCGTCGTATCGGGGAATGCCTCTTCGTCGAAAGGCAGGAGATGGGGATCGTCGTCGACTTCGATGGCGATGCCGTACTGGGGCCAGTAATATGCCATGGGAACCTCCCTGCTTCTGGGCCAAAACTTCTATCGGTTTTGGCTGTCGACGCCGACCGTATCAGCCGCTACTTGACCAATTGCTGACCAAATGCTTGACGGATTGGCGTCTCCGCAGGTAAAAGGCGGCAAAAAATACTCCAACTATTTTCGAGCGACAATCGCGCGGTCGGCGACGGCGGGGCCATATGTGTCAAAAGCATCGTCTGCCGAGGAAATCAAGCCGCTCGCCGAATTGCACGAACGTAAAAAACGCCAATTATGGAGACGGTCTCGAACACGTCGACGAAACGATGCGGTAACATCTCCCTGCAAACACTGTAGTTAGCTAAAGGGGGAGTTCGCGTGTCTGCAACCATCAAACCCTTCACCGACGAGTTCGAAGAGTATGGCCGCGATGAATCTCGCGCATCGGGCGAGGCCTCGAGCATCTCGTTTCCGACAACGGAAAACGAGGTCCGTGCCATTTTGGAAAAGCTCCATGTCGAGCGTGTTCCGGTAACGGTTCAGGGCGCCCGAACCGGCCTTGCCGCCGGCGCCGTGCCCCACGGCGGGCATATCCTCAATACTTCCCGTATGAATCGCTATTTGGGCCTTCGCCTCGATGAACAAGGCCAATTTCTGCTGCGCGTGGAGCCGGGCGTTGTGCTCTCGGAGCTGCGCAAGCAGCTGAGCAAGAAGGTGCTGCCGACCGCTGGTTGGGACCAGGCATCGCTTGAGGCCTACGAGGAGTTCCAAGAGGCTCCCGAGCAGTTTTTTCCCACCGATCCCACCGAGGCGTCTGCCTGTCTGGGCGGCATGGCGGCATGTAACGCCTCCGGTGCCCGCAGCTACGCCTACGGCCCCATGCGCCCACATATCACGGGACTCCACGTCGTGCTGGCTGATGGCGATTTGCTTGAGCTTCGGCGCGGCGAGGCTTTTGCCCAGGGCCGCCACCTGTCGCTCGTGACGGCAGCGGGCCGTACACTCGAGCTCGATCTTCCCGGCTATACCATGCCCAAGACAAAAAATGCTTCGGGCTATTTCGTTGCTGACGATATGGATGCCATCGATCTGTTTATCGGTGCGTGTGGCACAATCGGCGTCATCACCGAACTCGAGATTGCCCTGCAGGTGGCACCCGCGGTCGTTTGGGGCGTGAGCTGCTTCTTCGACAGCGAAGACAAGGCCGTGTCCTTCACCGATTCTGTGCGTCCCGTCCTGTCCCATGCGGCTGCCATCGAGTACTTCGATGCTGGCGCCCTGGATATTCTACGTCGCCAGCGCGAGCAGTCGACGGCGTTTGCCTCGCTGCCTGCGCTCGACAAAGACGCCAAGGTCTGTGTCTACGTGGAGCTCGACTGCGACGACGAAGCCCAGGCGACTGAGGAGCTGTATCACTTGGGGTGGGTACTGGAGCTTGCGGGCGGCAGTGACGATGCGACATGGGTCGCGCGCACCGAGGTCGATCGCGAGTGTCAGCGATTCTTCCGCCATGCGGTGCCCGAGAGCGTCAACATGCTCATCGACGAGCGCCGCCGCATGGATCCCACCATCACCAAACTGGGTTCGGACATGTCGGTGCCCAACGCGCACTTGGCCGATGTTATCGCCCTCTATCGCCGCACGCTGGCGGAAAGTGGGCTTGAATCTGCCGCCTGGGGGCATATCGGTAACAACCATCTGCATGTGAACATTCTGCCCCGCGATGCACAGGATTATCGCCGCGGCGGAGAACTCTTTGCCCAGTGGGCTTCCGAGGTCACGGCCATGGGCGGTGCCGTCTCCGCAGAACACGGCGTCGGCAAGATCAAGGCGGGCTTCTTGGAGACGATGTACGGTCACGAGGCCATGGTCGAGTCGGCGCGGCTCAAGCTCCAGCTCGATCCTGCCGGGCAGCTGGGTCGCGGTAACCTGTTTTCGGAGAAGCTCTTGGATGAGCTCGTCCAGAAAGGGGGCGCGTGAAGATGAGCGATTTCCATATGGTGGTGTGCGTCAAGGCCGTGCCGGGCAGCACCGAGGTCAAGATGGACCCCAAGACCAATACCATCGTGCGCGATGGCAAGCAGGCGGTCATTAATCCCTTTGATGCGAGCGCTTTGGAATGCGCGCTGGCGCTGAAGGACGACTTTATCGGCTTTGGCATGGACGTGCGCGTGACGGTGGTGTCGATGGGCATCCCCGCGACCGAATCGCTGCTGCGCGACTGCATCGCTCGAGGCGCCGACGACGCGCTGCTGCTGACCGACCGAGCCTTTGCGGGCGCCGATACCCTGGCAACCACCTATGCCCTCAAGTGCGGCATCGAAGCGCTCGACGAGGACTTCGACCTGCTCATCTGCGGCAAGATGGCGGTGGATGGCGATACGGCCCAGATTGGCCCCGAGCTTGCCGGCGCCTTTGAGATTCCCTGCGTGACCGATGTGAGCTGCGTGCAGAGCGCAGGTTTTACGACGTGCGGTGCGCTTTCGCTCGTTCACGGTTGCGATGCCGGCGAGGAGACGGTCTATCTTGAGATGCCGTGCGCGATGACGACTGCCAAGGAGATTGACCAGTTGCGTATGCCGAGTATTGCCGGTATTCGCGCGGCGGAGGAGGCGGACGTGCGCGTGGTCAGTGCCGCCGACGTGAACGCCGACCCCGCGCGTTGCGGTCTTGCCGGGTCGCCGACACAGGTCGTGCGCTCGTTTGTGCCCGACCGTGACCAAACGTGCGAGGCCGTTGAGGGGACGGCGTCCGAGCAGGCGGCAAAGCTTGCCAAGATTATCGAGGGGATGGCATAGATGAGCGGACTGATTATCGATAGCGAAGCCTGTATCGGCTGCGGTCGCTGCGTTCGCGCCTGTGCCTCGGGCGGCATCGTAGTGGAAGGCGAGCGACCCAGCCGATGCGCCCGCGTAACCGACGGCTGCATCCTATGCGGTGGGTGCGTCGACGCCTGCCCTGTCAACGCTATCTCGATCGAGCGTGACGAGGCCGCTGGTGCGGTGGACCTTGATGCATATCGAGACATTTGGGTATTCGCGCAGACCGACGAGCACGATACGGTGACTCCCGTTGCCTATGAGCTTATGGGCAAGGGCCGCGAGCTTGCCGATGCTCGCGACTGCCGTCTGGTGGCACTGATCGGTATGGGTCCCGAGGGTTCTCTCGGCGACCTGGAGCATCTGGTTTGCGCGGGCGCCGACGAAGTCCTGGCCTGTCGCGACGAGCGCCTGCGCCAAAACGATGCGGAGGTCTACGCCCGCTTGATCTGCGATTTGGTAGCCGAACGCAAACCCGAGGCCATCCTATACGGTGCGACCGCTTTTGGCCGCGAACTGGCACCCGGCGTTGCCGTGCGCTTGCAGACGGGCCTTACGGCTGACTGCACCGTACTTTCGATGGATACGGAGACGGGACTGCTGCAACAGACGCGTCCGGCGTTTGGCGGCAACCTGATGGCCACCATCGTCTGCCCCAATCATCGTCCCCAGATGGCAACGGTTCGTCCCGGCATCTTTAAGGCGCCCGACTTTGACTACGACCGCTCCGGTACGATCACCCAGATATCGCTTGCGGATGATGCTAAGGCTCGTGTCGAGATCTCGATTCCCGCCGAGGAGTGGAGGCAGCAGGCCTCGATCGCCGATGCCGAACGCTTGGTCGTGGTGGGCCGCGGCATTGGCTCCAAGAAGAATCTGCCCCTGATGCGAAGGCTCGCCGAGGCTCTGGGAGCCGAGCTTGGTTGCACGCGACCTGTCGTGGAGGCCGGCTGGTTGGAGTATCGCCATCAGATTGGCCAGACCGGCGTATCGGTTTCGCCCAAGCTTCTCGTGAGTATCGGTGTTTCGGGCGCCATCCAGCATCTTGCCGGCATCGGTGGGGCAGAGTGCATTATCGCCATCAACGAGGACCCGGATGCCCCCATCTTTGGTGCTGCCCAGTACAAGGTTGTCGGCGATGCCGTCGAGGTCGTCGAGGAACTGCTGGCCCAGCTTGAGCGCTAGGCGCGCGCCAGCCAGTCGCGCATCTCGTCCTTAAGGCGGCTCCAAGTCGCCTGCGTGGCGGGGTCGGTAAAGGGCCGCGTAATGCCAAAGGGCGCGTCGAGCAGGCGGTGGATATCGCCCTGTTCGCGCGCCAGCGCGCGGCTTGCTGGATAGACGAGCTCAAACATAAAGCAGATGAGTCCCACCAGGTAGTCTGCGGGCTCGTTGCGTTCATCGCGTGCGACGCAGCGGTGCTCGTCAAAGGCGGCAAGTGTCGGTACCGAGAAGCGACTGGCTAGAAACGCGTCCTCATCCACCTTGAGGATGGTATCGACGGTGCTGTCGGCGATGGTGCGCATAATGTCGATCTTGTCGCCATCGCGCACGATATCGCAGAAGCACCGTGTACGCTCGTCGAGTTGTGCCGGCAGGCGAAAGTCGCTGTGATAGGCGATGCTCGCTCGGATGAGCTCGTCATGCGCACCGGTTTCGATAAAGTCACGGATGTTTGTCGTGGCGGGTGCATCGGCGGGATTCTCGCCAAAGAGGACCTCGATGCCCAGCGCCGCATGGCTCATGCTCTCGGCGTCCTTAAAGGTGTCCCAGCGTCGCAGCTGCTCAAAGCGGCCCATATCGTGTAGCAGGCCGCAAAGCCATGCCAGGTCAATATCTTCTGACGACCAGCCCTGCTCGCGCGCTACGGCATCGCATGCCTCGGCCACGTGGTACGTATGCTCGATTTTGAGCGCGATGCGTGGGTTGGTGGCGTCGTAGGCATCGGTGTAGCTTTTGAAGGCCGCGCGCGCCCGGTCTCGATCGATAGCTGTCATAATGACTTCCTAAAAAGTTGTGTCTTTCGATCCGGTGGCAATTGTAGGTGAACTCGGTTGCTGTCGGATGATGATTCTGCCGTATCGCTACATGCGGCTCGGAGACCTTGTCAGGATGAGAAGCGTATGGTGCTCAAAATCGTTAGAACCGTCTGGCCGGTGATGCTTACCTATGTTGCAATAGGCGCGCCGTGCGGAATGATCATGGGGCAGACGGGAATGGAGCCCTGGATGGTCTTTGCTCTGAGCAGCACGTTTGTGACGGGCAGCGGGCAGTTTATGATCTGCAACCTGTGGCTGGCGGGTGTGCCTGCAGCATCGATCGTCGCGAGCGTCGCCGCAATCTCCTCGCGCTTTGCGCTTTACTCGGCATCGATCGCACCGCATCTGAGGGGTGCCTCGAAGCGTCAGACGCTGGCTGTTGCCGCGACACTTACCGAGGAGGCATACGGCATCTCGCTTGCCAAGTTGGTTGAAGGGGAGGATTGGGGCCCGCGTGAGTCCTTCGTGCTCAACGTGATCCTTATCGCAACATGGGGCGTTTCGTGTACGACGGGCGCCATCGTCGGCGCCGTTGTCGATGTTCCCACCGCCATTGCAGCCTTTGTCTGCACCTCACTCTTTATCTGCCTGCTCTTTTCGCAGCGGCTGTCACGCGGCAACGTTGTCGCGGCGGTTTCGGGCGCGGTGTCCGTCGCCGTATGCAAGTTCTTGGGCCTCACGAATATTGCCGTGCCGGCAAGCGTCGTGGTCGGCATTGCCATTGCGCTGGCGTGCGATGCTGTATTTGACGGAAGAGGTGCCCGCGATGCCCGTTAACGAGTTCTTGGTTCTGTGGCTGTCGTCGTGGGCTGCTATCGCGTTCTTTCGCATCGCGTCGGCGTTCGCCTTGCGCGGGCGGACCCTGTCGCCCCGCATTACCGAGGCCCTGGGCTATATCCCGCCCGCTGCCTTTGCCGCGCTGGTCGCCAACGACTTGGTGAGCCCCGGCGCGTTCGACGCGGGACTCTGGCCTGCCTTGGTCCCCTGGATTGCGGCCGCCGGCGTCGTGGTCGTGGCGGTCAAGACAAAATCGATGCTGTGGTGCTGCGTCTCGGGCATCGTACTCTATATCGTCTTGAGCCTTATATAGGGGTGGCGTCGCGGGCGCCGAATCTCGTTCCATCCCAACTTGTCGAATTTTTCACCGAGCTGGTCTATTTCTTCTGGTACCATGGTCAAACTTTACTGTAGCAAAGCGTGACGTGGGCTTTTGTTCTGCGTCAGCGGAAATGGGGGTTTCATGGCACAGGAAGCGACCGCCAACGAGCAAAAGAAATTCAAGGTACCGCGTATCCCGGGCGACATCATGATCTATCCCATGATTGTTGGCCTTTTGCTCAACACTTTCTGTCCGCAGGTCTTTGAGATCGGTGGCTTCTTTACGGCTGCCTGCCGCGGCGGCTCCAATACCATCGTCGCTGCGATCCTGCTCTTTGTGGGTGCCGGCATCAGCTTTAAGTCCACGCCGGGCGCTATCAAGACTGGCATCGTCGTACTGATCCCTAAGCTTGTGGTGGCAGCCGCGTTGGGTCTGGGCGTCGCGTACTTCTTTAACGATAACTTTTTGGGTCTGAGCTCGGTCTCCATCATCGGCGGAATTACGTTTTGCAACATGGCGCTCTACACGGGCATCATGGGCGAGTTCGGCGATGAGTCCGAGCAAGGCGCCGTGGGTATCCTGTTCTTTACGGCCGGCCCTGCCGTTACCATGATCATCCTGGGCGTCTCGGGTCTCGCCAACATCCCCGTCGGTACCATCATCGGCTCCATCCTGCCGCTTGTTATCGGCATGGTCCTGGGCAACTTGTTCTCGTTTATCAAGAACCTGCTGGTCCCCGGCGCCAATCCCGCGATCGCCGTTATCGGTTTTCAGCTCGGTGCGTCCATGAGCCTTTCGAGCTTTATCACCGGCGGTATTTCGGGCATCCTGCTGGGTCTCATCACGCTCTTTATCGTCGGCCCCATCACCTTTGCGTTCGAGCGCCTGTGCGGTGGTAACGGCAAGGCGGCCGTTGCCTGCTCCACTATCGCCGGCACTGCCATGACCACGCCGGTCGCCCTCGCCGAGGTCGCTCCGCGCTATGCCGAACTTGCGCCCACCGCGTACGCCCAGATCGCCACCGCCGTCATCATCACGGCAATCATAGCTCCGATTCTTACCGGCTGGGTCGACAAGAAGTTTTGCCAGGGCAAAGAGGATCTGTCGGTCGAAGGCATCGAGGCCATCGAGGAGGCCGTCGCGACCGATATCGACGGTGAGTAACGGCCGTTACCGATAATAGATTCCGGCGTGCAATTCGCGCCGTTTGAGCGCCCGAACGAAAGCTGTCTTGCGGTGACGTTCGGGTGCTCTGCTATTATTCCCTTTACCCCTGCGGAGTAAGGGGTGTTTATTGCCCAGACACGAATCGGGCGATTCTGACCACTTGGATATTGAAGGGAGGGCGTCTAGTGGTTAAGGCACTCAAGATTGAGATATTCCTGCTATGCATGATTGTTCTTATCGGGCTTGCCGCGCGAAGCCGTCGCTCCTTGTTCTCGAGTACCCAGCAGTTATTGTTTAGTACGCTCGGCTACACCTCTGCCGCGTACATGTTATTCGATATAATCTGGACGCTTTCGGACGGTGTGGGCGGCACGCTGGGCATTGCTGCCAACTGGATTTCCAACGCGGTTTCGTTTTCGCTCTTTGCCGCCGCGTGCCTCATTTGGTTTATCTATTCCGAGACGGTGCAGGGTTCTCGCCTTTTGACCGCGCGCTATAGGATGGCGTTTGTAACGCTGCCTGCAGTGCTGGTAGTCGTACTGGCGTTTACTAGCTACTGGACGCATGCCCTGTTCTATATCGATGCGCAGGGCGCGTATCGTCGCGGTTTTGTCTATATGATCCAGCCCATCGTCAGCTACTGCTACGTTATATATACGTCCCTGCATGCGTTTATACAATCTTGCAAGGTCGAGAGCCTACAAAAGAAGGCCATCTATCAAACCTTGGCATTTTTCGCCATTCCGGCCTTGGTGGCCGGTGTCTTTCAGGTCTTTTATTCGGGTCCCTGCCTTAGTGTCGGCATCATGTTAAGTATGTTGCAGCTCTACATTGTTTGTCAGGAGCAGCTGATCTCGACCGACCCGTTGACTGGCCTCAACAATCGCAACCGTTTTGAGACCTATATGCTGTCGCTCTTCTCAAATGTGGATCAGGCCGAAGATATGTATCTGCTTATGATGGACGCCGACGGCTTTAAGCAGATTAACGACCGGTATGGACATGTGGAGGGCGACCATGCCCTCCAGGTCATATCCGCTACGCTCAAAGAGGTCTGCTCGGCATCTGGCGGCTTTATCGCGCGTTATGGCGGCGATGAGTTCGTGGTGCTTCAAAAGGCGACGGCGGAGCAGGACATCATGCATCTGTGCGCGACAATCAACGACGAGCTCGCGCGCGCCGAGGTTCCGTATCTGTTGCGGATGTCCATCGGCTACGCACGGGTTGGTGATGGCGTCGATACCTGGCAAGACTTGCTTCGCGCTGCCGATGCGGAGCTCTACCGCGTCAAGGCCGAGAATAAGAAAGCCGGCGTCCAGATACGCTAGAAAAAGGCGCGCACGCTTGCGTGCGTGGCGGCCCTCAGCTCACCGATGTACCCCATTAAGCTAAAGTATGTGAATCCCCTCTGTTAAATAAGGGCAGTTCGTTAAGCTTTTTTGGGTTTGTTGACGATGATGATGCCGCTGCAGACCAACAGCAGGGCAACGATGACGGTAACGGGGCTCGTGCCAGCACCCTCGCCGAGCAGCAGCGCGCTCAGCAGCACACCAAAGACGGGGTTCATAAACCCAAAGACCGAGACGCGGCTGACGGGGTTGACGGCAAGCAGGCGCGACCACAGCGAGTAGGCGACCGCGGAGATAAGCGCCATGTAGATGATGAGCGCGATGGCGGGGGCAATCGCCGTGGGGGAGAGCGCGCCACCCATCATAAAGCCGATGGCGGTGAGGACCAGGCCGCCGACCAAGAACTGCCACCCGGCAAGCAAGACGCCGTCGTGCTCGCGCGAGAAGATGCCGATCAGGCAGGTCGAAAGGGCGCCCGCGACGGTGGAGGCCAGGATGAAGCCCTCGCCGTCGAGCGTAAAGCCAAAGGTGCCGTCCGCGCCCGAAAGGTTGACGAGCGCGACGCCGGCAAAGCCCAGTACGCAGCCGAGCACCTTGGCCGCATCGAGCTTTTCGGTGCGAAACGCCAGGGCGGCAAAGAGGATAGCCAAGAAGTTGGCGCTGGCCTCGATGATGGAGCTTGACATAGCGCTTGCACGGGAGAGACCAAGGTAGAAAAAGAAGTACTGGCCGATGGTCTGGAAGAGCGACAAGATGCAGATGGGCTTGATATCACGCGCTTGCGGAACGAGCGGTCGGCGCTGGGCCACGCTCATGCCAACAATGACCAGCATGCCGGCAAGGGTGAAGCGCAGACCCGCGAAGAGCAGCTGCGAGGCGCTGTCGTGCGCGGGAATGCCAAAGAGGCCGTAGCCGATCTTGATGCAGGGGAAGGCAGAGCCCCAGAGCGCGCAGCAAACGAGACAGCCCAGGATGAGTCCGGGCAGGGTGGCGAGATACGGCTTGCGGCTTTTCATGATGTCCTTTCTACATGCGCGAAGCAAAAAAGAACCCGCCACCGGATGCGTCGGTGGCGGGTGTTGTTACCCGAGGGGATTGTACCCGATGGGAACGTATTAAGCGAAGTAGGCTACGCCGCTCTCAAAGATCGGCATGAACTTGTCGCCGGGGACATGCTCGGGCACGTTGCGGTACAGGTTGTCGCCGCGACGCTCGGCATGGCCCATCTTGCCTAGGACGCGGCCGTCGGGGCTCGTGATGCCCTCAATGGCGAGTGCGGAGCCGTTGGGGTTGACGGAAAGATCCATGCTGGGCTTGCCGTCCTCGCCCACGTACTGCGTGGCGACCTGGCCGTTGGCAATCAGCTGGGCGAGTACTTCGTCATTGGCGACAAAGCGGCCCTCGCCGTGGCTGATGGCGACGGTGTAGGGGTCGTCCAGGCTGCACTGCGACAGCCATGGGGACAGGTTGGACGAGATGCGGGTGCGCACCAGGCGGCTCTGATGGCGACCGATGGTGTTGAACGTCAGCGTGGGCGCATCGGGCGTGGCATCGACGATGTCACCGTAGGGCACCAGGCCGAGCTTGACCAGAGCCTGGAAGCCGTTGCAGATGCCCAACATCAGGCCGTCGCGGGCCTTGAGCAGGTCGCGGACTGCCTCGGTGACCTCGGGAGCGCGGAAGAACGCCGTGATGAACTTGGCGGAGCCGTCGGGCTCGTCACCGCCCGAGAAGCCGCCGGGGATCATGACGATCTGGCTTGCACGGATGCGGCGGGCAAGCTCGTGGGTGCTCTCGGCGACGGCCTCGGGCGTGAGGTTGTTGATCACGAAGGTGTCGGCCTCGGCACCGGCGGCACGGAAGGCGCGGGCGCTGTCGTACTCGCAGTTGTTGCCGGGGAACACGGGGATGATCACACGCGGGCGGGCGATCTTGGCACCGCCGTACACATGGATATCCTTGGCGCGGAAGTCGATGGTCTCGACCTCGGGGGTCTCGCCGGCGCTGCGGTAGGCAAAGACGCTCTCGATGCCGCTCTCCCAGGCCTCCTGGAGCTCGGAGAGCTCGATGACCTCGGAGCCGGTGTCGATGACATAGCCCTCGACGGTGGTACCCAGGGGCTCGACGACAACGCCGTCGGCGACCTCGGGCAGCTCGGCGTCCTCGGCGAGCTCGACGATAAAGCTGCCGTAGAGCGGGGTGAAGAGGCTCTCTACGTCTACATCCTCGGCAAGCTCGATACCGATCTGGTTACCGACGCACATCTTAAAGAGGCTCTCGGCGCCGCAGCCGTAGCCGGGCGTGGAGATGGCCAGGGCGTCGCCGGTGGCGGTGAGCGCCTCGACGGCGTCAAACGCGGCGAGCAGCTGCTGGGCGTCGGGGCGGTAGTCCTCGCCGTAGGTGGCGGGGGCAATGCGGACGACGCGGTGCGTCAAGCCCTTGAACTCGGGCGAGACGGCACGGGCGGCCTTGCCCACGGCCACAGCGAAGCTGATCAGAGTCGGCGGAACGTTGAGCTCGCCGGCCTCGTCCTCAAACGAGCCGCTCATGGAATCCTTGCCACCGATGGCGCCGGCACCTAGGTCGACTTGGGCCATGAGGGCACCCAGGACGGCTGCCGTGGGCTTGCCCCAGCGCTCGGCCTCGGTGCGCAGACGCTCGAAGTACTCCTGGAAGGAGAGATAGGCGCGCTTGTGCTCAAAGCCGGCAGCCACGAGCTTGGCGATGGACTCGACCACGGACAGGTAGGCGCCGGCAAACTGGTCGGCCTCCATCAGGTAGGGGTTGAAGCCCCATGCCATAGCGCTTGCCGTGGTGGTCTCGCCGTCCACGGGGAACTTGGCGACCATGGCAGAGCTCGGGGTGAGCTGCGTCTTGCCGCCAAAAGGCATAAGCACGGTTGCGGCACCGATAGTGGAGTCGAAGCGCTCGGAAAGGCCCTTGTTGGAAGCGACGTTGAGGTCGGTGACAAGCGAGGTCATGCGCTCGGCAAGCGTGGTGCCGGCCCAGCTGGGCTGCCACACGCTGCGGGCGCACACGTGGGCGACCTGGTGCTTGGGCGCGCCGTTGGAGTTGAGGAACTCGCGGGATAGGTCGACGATGGCGACACCGTTCCAGGCCATGCGCATGCGCGGCTCGGCGGTAACCTCGGCGATAACGGTCGCCTCGAGGTTCTCCTCGGCGGCGTAGCCCATGAACTCCTCGACGTCACCGTCGGCGACGGCGCAGGCCATACGCTCCTGGGACTCGGAAATAGCGAGCTCGGTGCCGTCCAGGCCGTCGTACTTCTTGGTCACGGTATCAAGGTCGACATACAGGCCGTCGGCAAGCTCGCCTACGGCGACCGAGACGCCGCCGGCGCCAAAGTCGTTGCAGCGCTTAATCAGGCGGCAGGCGTCGCCGCGGCGGAAGAGGCGCTGCAGCTTACGCTCGACCGGGGCGTTGCCCTTCTGGACCTCGGCGCCCGAGGTTTCGATGGACTCGGTGTTCTGGGTTTTGGAGGAGCCGGTGGCGCCACCGATGCCGTCGCGGCCGGTGCGGCCGCCCAGCAGGATGATCTTGTCGGTGGGGGCGGGGCACTCGCGACGAACGTGGTTTGCCGGGGTAGCGCCCACGACGGCGCCGACCTCCATGCGCTTGGCCACGTAGCCGGGGTGATAGAGCTCGTTGACCTGACCGGTGGCAAGGCCGATCTGGTTGCCGTAGCTGGAGTAGCCGGCGGCGGCAGTGGTCACGAGCTTGCGCTGCGGCAACTTGCCCTCGAGCGTCTCGGACACGGGGACGGTGGGGTCGCCGGCGCCGGTGACACGCATGGCCTGGTACACGTAGCTGCGGCCCGAGAGCGGGTCGCGGATGGCGCCGCCCACGCAGGTGGCGGCACCGCCGAAGGGCTCGATCTCGGTCGGGTGGTTGTGGGTCTCGTTCTTAAACAGGAACAGCCAGTCCTGGTCCTCGCCATCGACATCGACCTTCACCTTGACGGTGCAGGCGTTGATCTCCTCGGATTCGTCGACATCGGTCATGACGCCGGTCTTCTTAAGGTACTTGGCGCCGATGGTGCCCATGTCCATGAGGCAGACGGGCTTGGCGTCGCGACCGAGTTCGTGGCGCATCTCCATATATCGGTCGAAGGCCTGCTGCACCACGGCATCATCGATCGTCACGTCGTCCAGGACGGTGCCGAAGGTGGTGTGGCGGCAGTGGTCGGACCAGTAGGTGTCGATCACGCGGATTTCGGTGATGGTGGGGTCGCGATCCTCATCGCGGAAGTACTGCTGGCAGAAGGCGATATCCGCTTCGTCCATGGCAAGGCCGCGATCGGAAATAAAGGCGGCAAGGCCGGCCTCGTCGAGCTCGCGGAAGCCGTCGAGCACCTCGACGGGCTGGGGCTCGGGGGTCTCCATGTACAGAGTCTCGGGCAGGTCGAGCGAGGCGATGCGCGCCTCGACGGGGTTCACCACGTAGTGCTTGATGGCCTCGATGGCGGCTTCGTCCAGAGCGCCCGAGATCATATAGACCTTGGCGGAGCGCACGGCGGGGCGCTCGCCCTGGCTGATGAGCTGCACGCACTCGCTGGCGGAGTCGGCGCGCTGGTCAAACTGGCCAGGAAGGAATTCGACGGCAAAGACGGCGCCATCGCTTGCGGGGAGCTCGTCGTAGGTCACATCGACCTGGGGCTCGCTAAAGACGGTCGGCACGCAGGAGCGGAAAAGCTCCTCGTCGATGCCCTCGACGTCGTAGCGGTTGATGATCCTCAGGGCCTCGATGCCCTTGATGCCGAGAATTTCGGTCAGCTCGCCCTTGAGCTGCTGAGCCTCGACGTCGAACCCGGGTTTCTTCTCCACGTAGATACGAGAGACCATTGGTTCCTGCCTTCCTGATCGGTTGGGCGTACGGTACGGTATGCGGCAGCGGTCGGTTTGCGGGGTCTGCCCTGCGGTCGCCTTGAGCCACATGTTTGTAAACCTCACTATGATACGACAGCTCGTGGCGCGTTGAGGACGGCGAGGGTGCTACAGTGAAGCGCAAACAAGAGAAAGGCATCACATGGCATTCGTTTCACTCGCCATCATCGCGCTCGTGGCCTTTGCAAGCCCCTTCATCGCCTCGGCGATTCCCGGAAAGCCCGTTCCCGAGACGGTCTTTTTGCTCGTGTTCGGCGCGGTGCTGGGCCCGCATATGCTCGGTCTTATCCATGTGGATGCCGAGGTCTCGCTGGTGTCCGAGCTGGGTCTGGCCTTTTTGTTCCTGCTTGCCGGCTTTGAGATCGACCCTAAGAACATTACGGGTGTGGAGGGGCGCTACGGCTTGGCGACGTGGGCCGTCACGTTTGGCATCGCCTGGCTTGCCGTGCGCTTTACGCCGTGGTTTTCGGTCAGCCATTTCGACGGTATCGCCGTGACGCTCGCCCTTACTTCCACGGCGCTCGGCACGCTTGTGCCCATCATGCGCGAGCGCTCGCTCACCGGCACGCGCGTTGGCGACTCGATTCTCGCGTATGGCACTTGGGGCGAGCTCGGTCCCGTGCTCGCCATGTCGGTGCTGCTGTCTGCCCGCACCGGCATCCAGACGCTCGTGATTCTTGGCCTGTTTGCTGTGGTCTGCGTGCTGCTGGCCGTGGTCCCAAGTCGTTCCAGGCGCGTCGGCAGCCGCTTCTTTTCGTTTGTCGAGGAACGCGCCGATACCACGTCGCAGACCTTCGTGCGTCTGACGGTGTTCATCCTGGTCACGCTCGTGGCGTTCTCGGCCATCTTTGACCTCGACATCGTGTTGGGTTCTTTTGCCGCCGGCTTTGTCCTGCGCTATATCATCCCCGAGGGCAACCATACGCTCGAGACCAAGCTCGACGGCCTGGCCTACGGCTTTTTGATTCCGGTGTTCTTTACCGTATCGGGCGCAAAGATCGACCTGACGGCCGTGGCGTCGCGTCCAGGCTTGCTCGCGGGCTTTATCGTGGCGTTGCTGATTATTCGCGCCGTGCCCATCCTCATCTCTATGGGTATTTGTCCTGCGACGTGCGATGTGTCGGCGTATGGCCGCATTACCGTGGCGCTCTACTGCACCACGGCGCTGCCGATCATCGTTGCCGTGACGAGCGTTGCCGTCAACGCGGGCGCGCTGTCGCAAGATATTGCGTCGGTCATGGTTGCCGCCGGTGCCATCACGGTGTTCTTGATGCCATTGCTCGCGCAGCTCTTCTACCGCGTGGTCGACGCTGCACCGGTCGCTGCCGTGGCAGAGGTTGCCGAGCATCCATCCGATGCGCTCGACATTCTGCGCGCCCATCACGATTTGGCGAGTCTGCTCGCGCGCGAGCACGAGCTGCTGACCTCGCATGGCCATGGTCGCGTATTCGAGGGCCTGCCTACGCTCGATACGATTGCCGAGCGTCTTTCCGCCGAGGCGGCGAGTGGCCACATCGATGCCCGCATCGTGGACGCCGCTCATTTGCTGGCCGAGAAGACCTATGGCGACGAGATCGACCCGTCCAAGCTGACTCCGCGTGAGCGCCGCCGCCTGGAGCGCGCCAAGCTCGCCGTGCACGAATACCGCCGCCGCATGCTGGAGCTCTACGCGCACGATGAAGCCCAGGACGACGACGGTAAGTAGTAAGGAATGCCGGGATACGGGTTCCGTCCAAATAATAGAAGGCGCGCTGCCTGCGGTTGATGTAGGCAGCGCGCCTTTTGCGTTGGGCCTCGTTGAGGTTCGAAGTCGTGGCTTGCGACCTTTAGGAGCGGGCGGCTCCGTCGACGGGGAGCACGGCGCCCGTGACATAGGAGGCCATGTCGCTCGCTAGGAAAACGAAGGCGTTGGCGACATCCTCGGGCTCGCCCATGCGGCCGAGCGGAATAGTGGCGACGATGGGCTTGATGACCTCTTCGGGTAGGTTGGCGACCATGTCGGTCTTAGTCACGCCAGGGGCAACGGCGTTGACGCGGATGCCCATGGGGGCGAGCTCGCGCGAGAGCGACTGGACCATGCCGTTGACGGCAAACTTGGACGTGGGGTAACCGACGCCGGAGGGCTGGCCGTACTTGGCGACCATCGAGCTCGTGGTAGTGATGGTGCCGCCGTGGCCGGCCTCGGTCATGATCTTGGCGGCCGCCTGGTGACCGTTAAAGACGGCGACGACATTGAGATCCATGACCTTTGCGAACTCCTCGGCCGTATAATCCAAAAGGGGCGAGCGCTGGGAGATGCCGGCATTGTTGACGACTGTATCCAAGCCGCCCATATCGGTGGCAGCCTGGGTAAACGCCTCGGTTACGGCTTCGAGCGAGGTGAGATCGCAGGAACGACCCCAGACCTTGGCGTCGGGATAGGCGGCTGTCAGCTTCTCAACGGCCGCGTCGGCAGTCTCCTGGCGCGAGCCAAAGACGGTGACGGCGGCGCCTTCCTCGATAAAGCGGCAGGCGATCGCATAGCCGATTCCGCGTGTGCCTCCGGTGATGATTGCTTTCTTACCCTCGAGCAGCATGGGCTTTCCTCTCGTTTTGGGCGGACATACGCAGCACAGCGTAACGGGAGCCGGAATCGGCTGCGTTCGCATATCGGTGAACGGTAACCCGCGCTGCCGATGAACGGCTCGTGCAAATGCCGCTTTGCCGCTGTGCTTGGAAGCCGGATAGAAAAGGGCTCCCGTCCCACATAGGACGGGAGCCCCCGAGGTGCGTATTGTTAAGCGGGTGTTGGGCTAGTTGGCCATGACGCCTTCGGTCCAGGCCTCGACGTCCTCGATGCGCAGGACGTTGGCGACCTCGGCCACGCAGTCGACGCTGGCAAGCTCGGCGGCGGCAGCCTGGACGTCCTTCTCGAGCGCGCGGTGCGTCAGGAAGATGACCGAGCAGGCATCGCTGACGCCCGACTTGCCGTCCTCGATCTGGTTGATGAGCGAGATCGAGATGTTGTGCCTGGCAAAGATGTCGACCGTCTCGGACAGGGCACCCACGCGGTCGGCGACCTTCAGGCGCACATAGTACTTGGTCTGGAGCTCGTCCATGGGCTTAAAGGCGAGGTTGTGGCCATAGGGCTCAATCTCGGGCAGCGGAGCCACGCCGCGGCTGATCTGCTCGGAGAGCGATAGGATATCGCCAACGACGGCGCTCGCGGTGGGGAAGGAGCCTGCGCCGGCACCGTAGAACATGGTCTCGCCCACGGCGTCGCCTACCACGTAGACAGCGTTCATGGCGCCGTTGACCTTGGCAAGCATGTGGTCGGCGGGGATCAGCGTGGGATGCACGCGGACGTCGACGCCGGCGTCGGTGTTGCGGGCGATGCCGAGCAGCTTAATGGTGTAGCCGAGCTCGCGGGCCTGGGCGATGTCCTTGGCGCCGATGGTACGGATACCCTGCTGGTACACATCATCGGTGGTCACGCGGGTGCCAAAGCCGATGGAGGCGAGGATGGCCGTCTTGCTGGCGGCGTCGAAGCCGTCGACGTCGGCGGACGGGTCGGCCTCGGCGTAGCCCTTGGCCTGGGCGTCGGCGAGCACGTCGGCGTAATCGGCGCCCTCGGCGTCCATGCGCGACAGGATGTAGTTGGTGGTGCCGTTGAGAATGCCGGCGATGGTCAGGATCTTGTTGCCCACCAGGTCGTGCTCGAGCGTGCTCACGATGGGGATGCCACCGCCGCAGCTGGCCTCGCACTTAATCTGCACGCCGCACGCGCGCGCCTTCTCGGCGAGCGTCTCGACATGACGGCCCAGCAGGGCCTTGTTGGCAGAGACGACGTGCTTGCCGTGCTCAAAGGCTGTGGTGAAGATCTCGGTTGCGGGATGCTCGCCGCCGATCAGCTCGACGACGATGTCGACGGCGGGGTCGGTGACGACGTCGTGCCAGTCACTCGTAAAGGCCTCGCGCTCAATGCCTGCCGCCTCGGCCTGCTCCCAGGCAAGCGCGCAGGCGCGGGTCAGCTTAAGGTCGATGCCGTAGGCTGCCAGGTACTCATCGTGGTGGCTCTTGATCAGACGGGCCACGCCGCCGCCGACGGTTCCCAGACCGATCAGACCGACGTTCACGGTGCGCAGGGGTTCGCTCATAGATAGCTCCTTCGTGCATCTCATGGATGGATTAACCGCTTAAAGGTTGAGTGCATTCTAGCGTGAACAGAGGGTGCGTGCTCGCCAGGCAACAGGAGTCGCACAAAACGGCACCCCCGAAACGCTGCGGAAACATTGGAAACATGCTCACTACATACGACCTACAGCCTATGTGATTCAGGACGGCAAGTACATCGCCGCCTAAGTGCATATAACGAGACCGGTGGGGCCGTTTTATGCAGGGCAAGGACGCTTGTAACAGAACAGAAACATTACTTTCACATAATAAAGTGGCTAAACTGCATAAACCGATAGAAATACGCATAAATATGGATAAATCGGCAAAACAAAAGAAAAGTTGAAATAATCGCCACTTTTCTCAACTAAAGCGTCTACTATTTTGCGAACGCCGAACACGGCGAAGGATGGCCTGTCGGGTAACTGAAACCCGACGAGATTTGAGAGGAGAGCCGCATGTCGAGCCTCACCGGTAAGTCATTGAACCCTGTTATGAATCGCAGGAGCGTTATCGCGAGCGCAGCAGGTCTGGGGGCGATGTCCATTCTAGCTGGCTGCTCCTCCAACGGCGGCGACAGCGGTTCCGCTTCGAGCGACGCTTCGTTTAAGATCGGCACCATCGGCCCGCTGACCGGCGCCAACGCATCCTACGGCAAGTCCGTTACCCAGGGTGTCGAGCTTGGCTGCAAGGATTTCTCGACCAAGGAGCTGCCGCTTGCCAGCAAGGCCGAGGATGACCAGGCCGATGGCGAGAAGGCCGTCAACGCCTTCAACACCCTGCTCGACTGGGGCATGCAGGCCCTCGTCGGTCCGACCACCACGGGTGCGTCGGTTGCCGTTGCCGCAGAGTGCGGTAACGACCCCAAGACGTTCATGATCACCCCGTCCGCGTCCTCCGAGGACGTCACCGACGGCAAGGATTGCGTCTTCCAGGTTTGCTTCACCGACCCCAACCAGGGCGTCAACGCTGCCAAGTTCCTGGCAGAGAAATATGCGGACGAGAAGTTCGTGCTGTTCTATAACTCCGGCGACGCTTATTCTTCGGGCATCGCAGATTCCTTTAAGGCCCAGGCCGCTGAATCCAAGCTCGAGATTGTTGACGAGGAGACCTTTAAGGACGACTCCGCCACGAGCTTTACCAACCAGCTGACCAAGGCCAAGCAGGCCGGCGCCACCATGATCTTTGCGCCGATCTACTACACGCCGGCGTCCGTCCTGCTCAAGAACGCCAAGGACATGGGCTACGACGTCAAGATGATGGGCTGCGACGGCATGGACGGCATCCTGGGCGTTGAGGGCTTCGATACCTCTCTTGCCGAGGGTCTGCTGCTCATGACCCCGTTCTCTGCCGACGACGAGAAGAACGCCGACTTCGTCAACGCTTACAAGGATAAGTACGGCGATACCCCCGACCAGTTTGCCGCCGACGCCTACGACGGCGTGCACGCGGTGGCCGAGGCCCTCAAGGAGGCCGGTCTTGGTGTCGACGCCGATCCGACCGAGGCCGCCGAGAAGCTGTCCAAGGCTATGCTCAAGATTACCGTTGACGGTCTGACCGGCAAGCTCACCTGGAACGATAAGGGCCAGGTCCAGAAGGAGCCCACGGCGTACGTCATCACCGACGGCAAGTACGTACAGGCCTAATTGGCCGCCTTACATAGAGCGGTTTTGATCCCAAGCAGGGGAGGTTTTGGCCTTCCCTGCTTGCTTGGTATCTAGGGACGATGTAACGTCCCTGTTTCATACATCAACTGGAAACCTATTCGAAAGGGGGATGTGGAACATGACGGTCTTTATCCAATACCTGGTCAACGGCCTGTCCATGGGCAGCGTCTACGCCATCATCGCGTTGGGCTACACCATGGTCTACGGTATCGCCAAGATGCTGAACTTCGCTCACGGCGACGTTATCATGGTCGGTGCCTATGTCTCGTTCTGCGCCACGTCGTATCTCGGCCTCCCGGGCTGGGCATCTGTAGTTCTCTCTTGTGTGGTCTGTACCGTTCTCGGTGTTCTCATCGAGGGTCTGGCATACAAGCCGCTGCGTCAGGCGGGCCCGCTGGCCGTTCTGATCACGGCCATCGGCGTGTCTTACTTCCTGCAGAACGCCGCGCAGCTTCTGTGGGGCGCCACGCCCAAGAACTTCACTTCGCTCGTCACCTTCCAGGTGCCGGAGTTCTTGGCCAAGTTCAACGTAAGCGCCGTCTCGCTCGTCACCATCGTCGCCTGCCTGGTTATCATGGCCGGCCTGATGTTCTTTACAGGTAAGACCAAGATGGGTAAGGCCATGCGTGCCGTGTCCGAGGACAAGGCCGCCGCTCAGCTCATGGGCATCAACGTCAACCGCACCATCTCGATGACGTTTGCCATCGGCTCTGCCCTTGCCGCCATCGCCGGCGTGCTCCTGTGCTCCTACTCGCCGGTGCTGCAGCCCACGACGGGTGCCATGCCTGGCATCAAGGCCTTCGACGCCGCCGTCTTCGGTGGCATCGGCTCCATCCCCGGCGCCTTTGTCGGCGGCATTCTCATCGGCATCATCGAGGCGATGGCGCAGGCCTACATTTCCACGAGCCTTGCCAACTCCATCGTCTTTGGTGTTTTGATCATCGTCCTGCTCGTCAAGCCTGCCGGCCTCTTGGGCAAGTACGTCCCCGAGAAGGTGTAGGTGAGCGTTATGAAGTTTCTTAAAGACAAGCAGACGCGTCACGA
>JAXKGH010000040.1:0-2674 GCA_036550475.1 Collinsella sp.
CCGTGACATAGTCATTGGGTGTTCCTATAGTTTTGTCAACCGTCGGGGCTACTCCCGGTAGGGCACCCGGTCGCGCATCACGGCGTATATCGCCCTGAGCCGCTTTCTCGCGACGGCCTTGAGCGCCCGCCCGTGGCCCATGCCCCGCGCCCTGCAGGCCCGGTAGTACTCGCCGTAGCGCCCCGACGACCTGACCAGGCTGTTGCACGAGAAGATCAGCAGGGACTTGAGCCTCGCGTCGCCGCGCCTGGACGCCCTGACCGACCTAACCGACGTGCCGGAGCTCCTCACCCTCGGTGCGATGCCGCAGTACGAGGCCAGGTGGTCGTGGTCTGGGAACCTCCCGATGTCGACCGACACCGCGAGCTGCGCCGCCGTCCTCGGCCCGATGCCGGGCACGGTGAGTAGGCACGCGTAGGTCTCGTCGCCCTCGAGCAGCGCCGCCGTCTCGGCCTCGAGGGCCCCGGCCTCGTCGAGGGCCTCCGATATCCGGGCGGCCAGGAACCTGACCTGCCTGTTCTCGGCCTCGATGAGCGCCGGCGGGGGCGCAGTCGAGGCGGCCGCGGCCTCCCCGGCGGCCTCGGCCTGCGGCCCCTCGGCCCCCGAGCGGGCGATCCCCCACGCCCCGCCGAACCCGGCGAGCAGCTCCAGCCACCGGCGGTCCGACAGGTCGACGGCGGCCTCGAGGGCCGGGCAGGACTCGAGCAGCACGGCGCGCAGGCGGTTCTTGTCCCTGGTCGCGCAGGCGACGACGTGGTCGCGCTGCGACGAGAGGGCGCGCGCGGCCTCGAGGGCCTCGCCGCGGCCCGGGACCCCCGACAGGGAGTCCGGCACGCCCAGGGCGGTCCGCGCGATCACCGCGGCGTCGCGCTCGTCGGTCTTGGCCTCGCCGGCGAACAGCCCGGCGGCGCGGCTGGCGGCGAGGCCGGGCAGGTGGGCGACCCCCAGACCCGCGGCGCGGGCGCGCCTCACGGCGAGGGACCCTATGTTGCGGAACTGGTCGACCACGACGAGCGTGCCGGCGGGCACGGAGGCGAACAGCGCGTCGAGCTCGGCCTCCCTGTTGCGGACGGGGGCGCTGGACAGCACCTCCCCGTCGCGGTCGATCAGGCAGGCCCAGTGCGAGGACTTGCCGACGTCTAGGCCGAGCACGGCCGCGGGCCTGGTCGATGGCGCTTTCACGGTGGTATCCTTCCGGTAGTCGTTCGACCGGATGGCCTCCCCCTCGGCACTCACATTACCAGCCGCGGCGCCTGCCCGGCACTTTCCTATCAGCCGTCGGGGGCGGCGCGTCCCGCGCCGGCAGCACCCAACAGGCCCTCTCGGGGGCAGGGACGTTCGGCCGTGCGCGGGCGCCCGGTCGGCGGCCCGTTCTGGGCGCGCCTCAATCGTAGCCCGAGACGGGCCCGGGCTGACAATTTCGACTGTAATGGACGTTCTTGTTTGGCTAGTCATTTAAGAACGTCCCCAATGACTATCCACTGGGCCGCGATGTAGCAAACAGCCCCCATTTCCGAAACCTTTCCGCAACAATTTGCCCTTCGTACCGCTCGCCTCCGCTCACAACGTCCCCTGCGCTACACTTAGTTGCACTATGGCGCCATCGTGCCGCGCCCGACCCAAGGGGGACTCTCATGAAGAACACTCAGCTGCTGCTGATCAACGATATGTGCGGCTACGGCAAGGTCGCGCTCTCCGCCATGCTGCCGGTGCTGTCGCACATGGGCTATCGCATCCACAACCTGCCGACGGCGCTGGTGTCCGATACGCTCAACTATCCCAAGTTCTACATCCATGACACCACCGAGTACGTGCGCCAGAGCCTCGCTATCTGGGAGGAGCTCGGGTTTGAGTTCGACGCTATCTCGACCGGCTTTATCGTGACCGAGGAAGAGACGCGCATCATCTCGGACTTTTGCCACCGCCGTGCGCAAAAGGGCACCAAGGTGTTCGTCGACCCCATCATGGGCGACAACGGCAAGCTTTACGCCGGCGTGCCCGAGTCCACGATCGGTCTCATGCGCAGCCTACTCGAGTGCGCCGACTATGCGGTACCAAACTACACCGAGGCGTGCCTGCTCACCGATACGCCCATTGCCGAGCAAATCACGCCCGATGAGGGCCGCGTTCTTGTGGATGCCGTGCGTGCCCTGGGCGCCAAGTCGGTGGTCATTACGAGCGCTGTGGTCGACGGTGCGAATGTCGTCATCGGTTACGACCATGTGGCGGGGGAGTACTTCACGATTCCCTTCGAGCTGATTCCGGTCTACTTCCCGGGCACGGGCGACACGTTCTCGGCGGTGCTTGTCGGCCGCGTTATGGCCGGTTGGAGCCTGCAGCGCGCGACGAGCGATGCCATGCGTGTGGTAGCGGAGCTCATCGAGCGCAATGCCGACCAGGAGGATAAGTCCGCTGGCCTTCCCATCGAGACCTGCCTGGATGTGATTGACCATGAGTAACGCCGACGAGAGCAGCACCGAGGCGGCGGGCGAGAACAAGCCGCTCGGTGCCCCGCGCGGCAGGCGCCCACGTATTCGTATTAGCTGCGTGGACCAGCTGGGCACATGCCGCTGCCATCACGGGCACAAGCCGGGTGACGTCTTCTACTTCGACCGCGACCGCGGCAAGATGTGCGCCATGGCCTGCCATGTGGGCTTTCCCTATATCGATATCC
>JAXKGH010000041.1:0-3439 GCA_036550475.1 Collinsella sp.
ATGCAAGATGTGGTCGGCCGCATTAACTCCGACATGCGCCTGCTCGAGGAAAAGGGCCACAACATGGTGTCGCGCCTGTCTGACATGCGCGGGCAGATTTCGAGCTCCGAGCATCAGCGACGTCGCGTGGTCGAGGAGCTCGAGGACGCGCGTGCGCAGCTTGAGGAAGTGACCGGTGCGCACATGCAGGCCCAAGAGGACGTTGACGCCGCTGGCCCTGCCGCTGCCGAGCTCCACGAGCGGCGCGTGGCGCTCGACAATCAGATTTCGCAGCTTACGCGTGAGCAACGCGATGTTCAGCGCGTAGCCGATAACGCCGCGCTCGAGCTTGCCAAGGTGAAGGATTCCTTGAGCAATGCCGAGGTCGAGGACAACATGTATGCCTCGCGCCTGGAGCAGATTGACGAGCAGCTCGAGGAGGTCACGGCCTCGCTCGAGAGCCGTCGCGACCGCGCCGAGGAGCTTGAGGGCGCTCTTGAGGAGGCGCGCCAGGCCCAGGTCGATGCGCGTGAGGCCACCGAGGTCGCCCGTGCGGCCCTGAAGGACTTGCGTAATCGTGAGAGCGAGGCGCGCAACAAGTTATCCGAGGTGCGCTCGGAGCTTGCCAGCCAAAAGAAGCTTGATGCGCGCATGGCCGACAGCTCGCCGCTCGTGAGCCGTCTGGTGGGTGCGCTGGGCGATGACGTAACGGGTCGCCTGGGCGATGTGCTCGAAGCCCCGCGCGAGCTTGAGGGCCTGGTTGAGCAATTGCTCGCCGGCGATATCGATGCGCTGCTGTTTGATGACGCCGCCGCGCTTGAGCGTGCCGGTCGTGTGGCTCTGGACCAAAAGAAGGCCTCGGGCGAGGCACTGCTGGTGGCGCGCGGCGTGAGCGGCTCTACCGCCGCTGAGGGCGCTGCCGGTACCCGTCTGGTCGATCGCCTTTCCGTGCGCGCAGGCTACGGACCCGTCGTCGAGGCGCTGCTCGGCGGCTCTTACGTAGTGGACGATCTTGCTGCCGCGCTGGCTGCGCCTGTCGTTGACGGTGTGACCTATGTGACTCCCGATGGCGCCCGCGTAAGCTGTGGCGGCCTGGTGCGTGTGGGCCTCGATGCCGGCGAGGCGTCGGGTGCTCTGGAGCGTAAGCGTCGCATTCGCGAGCTGGAGGGGCTTGAGCCCGATTTGGCCGCTGTGTTTGAGCATGTGTCGGATCAGGTCATCGAGGCCAATGTGGCCGTTGAGGAAGCGCGTGCCGCTGAGGGCGATGCCGCCGGCGAGATCGCCCGTCTTGAGGGCGAGCGCCGCTCGCTGCTCTCCGAGATCGGCCGCTTGGAGCAAAGCGCCAACAATGCCGAGGTCGAGCGCGTGCGCATCTCCAAGCGCCGCGAGCAGGCCTCCGAAGCCGTTCGCGCTGCGCGCCCGCGGGTTGATGAGCTCACCCGTTCGCGTGACGAGGCCCGTGCGCAGGCAAGCGATCTGGGCTTGCAGATTGCCGAGGCCAACGACGAACTCGACCGCGTTCGCCGTGACGATTCCGAGGCTGCCGGCAAGCTCGCCGACGCCAAGGTTCGCCTAGCCCAGACGAGTGAACGCCTGCGTTCGCTGAAGGGCCGCGTGCCCGACCTGGAGCATCGTCTTGAGGGCATCGACCGTCGTATCCGCGGAACACGCCAGGCTTCGCGCTCGCTCGAGCTGCTGCGCCTGCGCGTCGATCCCATGCACGAACGCTATTCTGCCCTGTTGGAACGCGCGTCGGATTGGGCAGCGCGCCTGCGTGACCAGGCCTCTCTGGAGGAGGCGGACTCTGCTTCGCTCAAGAAGACCATCGAGGATGCCAAGGCAGAGGTTGCCCGCGCTAAGGAGCGAGTCGATACCGCCTCCGCCACGCAAAACGAGTTCAAGGTCGCGCGTGGCAAGCTCGAGGTGCAGGTAGAGGCCGCCATTAAGGCCATTACCGCCGATGGCACGACGGTGCTCGAGGAAGCGCTCATGCTTCCGGCGCCCAAAGACCGCGATGCCGCCGAGCGCGAACTCAACCAGCTTGTGCGTCAGATCAACAACCTTGGTCCCGTTAACCAAGTTGCCATGGAGGAGTACGAGCAGCTCAAGCGCCGCGCCGACTACATCGAGGAGCAGCTGGCCGATCTGGAGAGCGCGCGCAAGGCGCTCACCAAGATCACGGTGGCCATTGATCGCAAGATGCGGAAGGCCTTCCTGGTGACGTTTGAGAAGGTCGACGCGAACTTCCGCGAGATCTTCGCTATGCTCTTCCCGGGCGGCCAGGCTCATCTGGAGATGACCGATCCCGAGCATCCTGCCGAGACGGGTATCGAGGTCGTGGCGCAGCCGCGCGGCAAGCGCATCACCAAGATGATGCTCATGTCGGGCGGCGAGAAGAGCCTGACGGCGCTCGCCCTCCTCTTTGCTGTGTACCGCACGCGCACGGTGCCGTTCTATGTGCTGGACGAGGTCGAGGCGGCGCTTGATGACGCCAACCTGTCCAAGCTCATCGGCGCGCTCGATGTGTTGCGTTCCGATACGCAGCTCTTGGTCATTTCGCATCAGCGCCGTACTATGGAGGACGCTGACGTCCTCTATGGCGTCTCGATGCAAGCCGACGGCGTCAGTCGCGTCGTCTCGCAAAAACTCGATCGCGAAACCGGAAAGGTCGTGAATGCATAATGGGATTCTTTGACGCTCTCTCGCGCGGACTTGAGCGCAGCCGCGAGGCCCTCAACGAGGTCTTCTACTTTGGCGGCGAGGTCGACGAGGATTTTTGGGAGGACCTGGAGGACACCCTCGTCATGGGTGACATGGGCGCCGAGGTCGCCATAAAGGTCTCCGATGACCTGCGTGATGCCGCGGCTAAGAAGAACCTCAAGACCGCCCCGCAACTCCGTCGCGCCCTGGCCGAGCAGCTTGAGCAGCACTTTGTGCCCATCGAGCGCGATCCGTTCTCCGATACGCCGAGCTGCGTGCTGTTTGTGGGCATCAACGGTGCCGGCAAGACCACGACGGTCGGTAAGATCGCGAGCGCCATGGCTGCCCGCGGCAAGAACGTGGTGATCGGTTCGGCCGACACCTTCCGCGCCGCCGCCATCGAGCAGCTTGATGTGTGGGGCCAGCGCGCCGGCGTTCCCGTCATCAAGCGCGATCGCGGCTCCGACCCGGCAAGTGTTTGCTACGACGTGCTCGACGAGGCCGATAAGCGCGGCAGCGACCTGGTGCTCATCGATACCGCCGGCCGTCTGCACACGAGCCCTGAGCTCATGCGCGAGCTTGCCAAGGTTGTCAATGTGACCCGTAAGCGCGCCGCCAATATGGCCGCCGGTCCCATGCCGGTTTCGGTCGTGCTTGTGATCGACGCCGCGACGGGCCAAAACGGTCTGAACCAGGCGCTCGAGTTTAACGAGGCGCTGGGCCTGGACGGTATTATCATGACAAAGCTCGACGGCACGGC
>JAXKGH010000042.1:0-2321 GCA_036550475.1 Collinsella sp.
GCCATGCTGTGCCGCGGTTTTGCTGGTGCGTATCCGGCGCCCGCGCGCGCCGGGTTTGGCTGGCGCGATGCGGTCTATGCGGCCGGCGTGGCGCTGCTGGCGGTGTTGTGCGCCGTGCTGTAGGCGCTGCTGGTTCCGGCTGGGGATGCAAATAGGGAAGGGCGACGTTTTGACGATCGATATGAATAGTGCGGCGGGCACGAACGGTGCGGGCGGCGCCGAGGTCGCGCCGCTCATCGAGCTGCGCGACGTGGTGTTCTCCTATGCGGGGCATACGGTTGTCGATGGCGTGTCGCTGCAGGTCGATCGTGGTGAACTCGTTGCCCTGCTCGGTCCCAACGGCTGCGGTAAGACGACGATTATGCGCCTTATTAACGGCCTTGAGCTCGCGGACGCAGGGGCATACCTGTTCGACGGGCACGTGGTCGATGCGGCGTTTCTAAAGGATTCCGCGGCCGCTCAGCGTTTTCATCAGCGCGTGGGCTTTGTGTTCCAGAATGCCGACGCCCAGCTGTTCTGCGCTACGGTGGGCGAGGAAGTTGCTTTTGGTCCCGCGCAGATGGGGCTGCCGGCAGACGAGCTCGACCGTCGCGTGCACGATGCCATGGAACTGTTTCAAGTTGCCGACCTGGTCGATGCCTCGCCCTATCAGCTTTCGGGTGGGCAAAAGAAGCGTGTGGCGCTGGCGGCAGTCGTATCGATGAACCCCGATATCTTGGTTCTCGACGAACCTACTAATGGGCTCGACGAGGATTCATGCGACATCGTGGTCAACTTCTTGCTGGCCTACGTCGCGGCGGGTAAGACGGTCTTGATGAGCACACATCACCAGGATTTGGTGCGACGCCTGGGTGCCCGTGCAATCTATATCGATCGATATCACCATGTGGTCGAGGCGCCTTCGCCGTCGTATGGAACCGAAAGCGGTGCTACGGACTAGTTGCTGCGTAGAGCGTGCGTAGCCGCCCGCGCGGCTTTGCCGTGATGGTATAGTTATCCAGGTTTTTTATGGGGGTGGCTATGCCAAGCTGGAACATTCATATCGCTCAGACGGAGCGTTTGCTGGAGCGCACCGGTGCGCTTGCCAAGAGCGTGCGCGACCGCAATGCCTTTTTGTTTGGCTGCGTGGTTCCGGATATTTTCGTGGGCTATATGGTCCCTGGCATCGCCGATCCCATCCCGTACCGCATTACGCACTTTGCCAAGCCCGAGCCTATCCCTAAGCCGCGTGAGCACGAGTTCTGGGATACCTATGTGGCGCCGCTGCTCAAAGGGGCGCCTGTTGGTACGCCGGCTGACGCGACCTCGATTGTCGAGGAGCGCGAGCGACTCAATCGGGTGCATTATCCCCAACGCTACAAGGATGCCGAGCCGGTTGCCGGTCCCGGTGCTAGCGAGCTTTCGCTCGCGCCCGATGACGTGGCGCAGTCGCTGCTCGATCTGACGCTGGGCGTTTGGTCTCACCTCGTGGCCGATACCGTGTGGAATACGCGCGTGAATCAGTACCTGGAGGCGCACGGCGGCAAACCGTGCGAGGAATTCCGCATTAAAAAGCAAGGCGACTTTGACTGGTTTGGCAAGACACTCGGCATCGTTTCGATTCCGCGCGCGACCGATCGCCTGTATACTGCGGCGACCCGTTTTGGTCAGTATCCCATCCATAAGGAGTATGTGCTCAAGACCATTGGCGTTATGCACGAGATCGTGCGCGAAAACCCCGGCGAGCCCGACCATCCGCCATACCGCCTGCTGACCGAGAAATTCTTCGACGCAACGTTTACCGAGGTCATCGAGCTGACCGAGGCGGGCTTTGCGGCTCGCGTTGCCGCTTCTGACGTCCCCGCAGTCCCTCTGATCGCTAGCTGCTAGCCAGCCGGCTTGACGGCGAACAGTTCATCCCAATTGACCAACGGCTCCCGTCGCAGGGCATCTTCGGTGGTGCGCTCGGCATCGGAGAGGCTTGCGACTGAACGCAAATCGATGAAGCGGCATATGAAGAAGGTCTTAAAAAAGGGCCCGGAAGGCAATGCCTTCCGGGCCCTTTGCAATGCAAGTGTGCTTGCAAGTACGATTTAGCGCACCTGAGCGACGTAAGCGACGTTGGTCGAGGAGACCTTGTCCTCGAGCTGGACGCTCATGCGGGGGTCGCCGGCGGTGGCGACGGTCAGATCGCCGGCCTCGACGTAGCCGAGCTCCTTAGCGGTCTCGATCGCCTTGACGATCGTGCCGTTGACGGTGCCCTGGGTAATCTCGGCCTGGTGCGGGATAACGCCCCAGTACATGATCATCTGCTGGACGGCCCACTCGTGGCGGGAGAACGC
>JAXKGH010000043.1:0-9548 GCA_036550475.1 Collinsella sp.
CCTCCCCGGTCATGACGTCGAGGGAGACTGCCTTTATCGAGCGGGCGTGGACGTCGAGGCCGACGAAGGTGGTAGTATCGAGCATGGGAGCCCCTTCCATGAATGCGGCGTGGCCGCCGCGGCTGAATTAGACACTCACCATTGTCGGCCTAATCCGCGGTCTTTCATGCAGCAGGGGCTCTCAATGTTTTTATGTCCTGCTCATATCGTCTGTGCCGGCACTTTGGGACACTCCTTAGCTAGAAGATCCGGCGCAGGTCTCCGCGGTTGAGCGCTTCGTCGAAGAGGTGCTTGAACACCGCGCTGCCGTGCAGGCCGTCGTGCTCGAACTCGTTGGTCACCCAGGCATGCGAGTTGCCCACGCGGCTGAGCGTATCGAGCTGCATGCCCGAATCGACGTACATATCGTCGAAATACACCGCGGCCTGGAGTGGCACCTCGTTGCAGGCTAGGCGCTGCGGGTCGTAGATCTTGTCCCAGCTGGTGTCTTCCATCAGCAGGTCCATGGCGGGCTTAAACGGCATAAGCTCGGGCATCTGCTCAAACATCCACGGGAACATGGCCTCGCCGGTAAACATGAGCGGGCGCGCGAGTGTGTCGAACTCGGCACGATGGGCCTTCTCCTCTGCTGCGGCCCAGCGAATGGGCATGGTGTCGCCGTCGGCGTAGATAAACTCCTGCAGCGTCCAGTACAGCGGGTTTGTACGCGTGTTGGTGCGCTCGAAGGCGCGCATCAAAAAGCTGTCGGATACCGAGGAGCCGCAGCTAAGCGTACCGTCGCCAGTAACAAACGCGTGATCGATAATCCAATGCATGCGCTCAAAGCTCGGCTTCATGCCAAAGTCGCTGCCCATGAGCTGTAGGCGCTCGACCGTCATCGGCGAGCCGTCGGGCAGCACGGGCTTCTGGGCCTCGAGCGCATCGGCCAGGGCTGCCACGCGGTCGACGTCAGCGGGGTAGCGGTCATAATACTGCTGCGTCTTGGCGGCCATGCGCGGGAAGGTGTGCGCGTAGACCTCGCTTGCGCTCGCTGGCACGTGTGGAATGCCGCCGCAGGTAAAGCTTGCCGCCACGCCTTCGGGGAAGAGCGACAGATAGCTCAACGTCAAAAAGCCGCCGTAGCTCTGGCCGAGCGTGACCCAGGGCTTGCCGCCAAAGCCCACCAGACGCAGGTACTCAAAATCGCGCACGATGGAGCTGGCGAGGTGGCGCTTGAGGAAGTCCGCCTGCGAGCGTGCTGTATCGGAGTCAGCCGCCGTCGCGCGCTCGCCCAGTGCGGCAATCGTGCGCCCGTCTACACAGCTGCTGCGCCCGGTGCCGCGCTGGTCGGGCAGGACGACGCGGAAGTGCTTGACGGCCTCCTCGATCCAGCCGTCGCTTGTGGGCGACAGCGGACGCGGGCTCTCGCCGCCGGGGCCGCCCTGCAAAAACAGGAGCAGCGGCAGATCGTCGTTGATGCGGTCGGGCGCGCAAACCACGCGGTAGAAGAGCTTGATGCTCTCGGGCGCGCCGGCGATTGGTGCCGGCATAGCGCCGCGGCGCATGGTGCTGCCGACGGCCAGGAGCATCGGCTCCAGGCCGCGCCAGTCAAGGGGGACGTCGATGCTGTGGTCCTCGACGTAAAGGCCGGGGACGTGGTACGAAGTGATGAGGGCCATGTGAGTCTTCCGTTCGTTGCGGTGTTTCGGGTTGACCAATTCTACCGCCGCGGGCGAGGCCATGCGCAAATCGGCTACCATGGTTGCAAACTTCTAGGAGAAAGGGCCGCCCATGTCGGTCGATATAGCCACGTATGTCCACGATCTTGCCGTTGCCGCCAAGGCAGCGTCGGCCTCGCTTGCCACGGCGAGCGATGAGCAGCGCCAGGAGGCCGTGCGCGCCATGGCCGCAGCACTGCGCAACGGTGTCGACTCCATCGTCGCCGCCAACGAGCTCGATATGTCCGCCGCGCGCGATGCGGGCACTTCGGCCGGTCTGCTCGACCGTCTGCTGCTGACGCCTGAGCGCGTCGAGGGCATGGCCGCCGGTTTGGAGAAGCTCGCCGAGCTGCCCGATCCCGTCGGCCGCGTGCTCGACCACCGCGTGCTTGCGAGCGGTGTGGACCTGACCCGCGTGAGCGTGCCGTTGGGCCTGGTCGCCATGGTCTACGAGGCGCGCCCCAACGTGACGGCCGACGCCGCAGGCATCTGCATCCGTACCGGCAACGCTTGCATTCTACGCGGCGGCTCGCTGGCCTATCACTCGTGTGCCATGATCGCCGAGCTGCTGGCCGATGCGCTCGAGGCCAAGGGCTTCCCGCGCGAGGCCGTGTCGATGATCGAGTCCACCGACCGCGAGGCCACTGGCGAGCTCATGAAGCTCCGCGGTATCGTCGACGTACTCATTCCGCGCGGCGGTGCAGGCCTGATCCAGCGCTGCGTGCGCGAGTCGCTCGTGCCGGTGATCGAGACGGGTACGGGCAACTGCCACATCTACGTGCATGAATCCGCCGACTTTGATAAGGCGCTCAACATTATCGTCAATGCCAAGACCCAGCGCGTAGGCGTGTGCAATGCCGCCGAGTCGCTGCTGGTCGACCGTGCCGTTGCTGATCGCTTCCTGCCCGCAGTCGTTGCCGTGCTGCACGACCACGGCGTACTGATTCACGGCGACGAGGCCACGTGCGCCGCATGCGCCGACGCTGGGCTTGCCGAGGGCGACAACTACGTCGCCGCGACTGAGGAGGACTGGGGTCGCGAGTACCTGGCGCTCGAGATGAGCGTGAAGGTCGTGGCAAACGAGGACGAGGCCATCGCACACATCAATCGCTACGGCACGATGCACTCCGAGGCCATCGTTGCCGAGGACACGGATGCTTGCGAGCGCTTCCTCGATGCGGTCGATGCCTCGGCCGTGTACGCCAACGCCAGCACTCGCTTCACCGACGGCGGCGAGTTTGGCCTGGGTGCCGAGATCGGCATCTCGACCCAAAAACTCCACGCCCGCGGCCCCTTTGCCGCCGAGGCCCTCACCACCTACAAATACAAGCTCCGCGGCACCGGCCAGGTCCGCCCCTAAACCCCTCGTAAACGAAAAACCACCACAAAGGTGCCTGTCCCCTTTGTGGTGGTTTTAGGTGGCGTGGGCGGTTAGGCCTGGAAGGTATCGCGGTCGGGGGCGAAGGACTGCATGGCCGCGATGGTGCGGTCAAAGAGCTCGGGGAGCTCCCAGCCCAACATCTCGGCGCCCTGCGAAATCACGTCGCGCGAGCAGCCGGCGGCAAAGCGCTTGTCCTTGAACTTCTTCTTGAGCGACTTGGTCGTAAAGTCCATAACGCTCTTGCTCGGGCGCATGATGACTGCAGCGCCGATCAGGCCGGTGAGTTCATCGCAGGCAAACAGGATCTTTTCCATCTGCAGCTCGGGTTTGGGCAGCGAGGTATTGAAGTCCGACGTGTGCGTCTGGATGGCGCGAATGAGCTCGGGAGACGCACCTTCGCCCTTAAGAATCTCGGCAGCATAGATGGTGTGGTTCATGGGGTCGTCCTCATGCTCCTCCCAATCCAGGTCGTGCAGCAGACCGACGATGCCCCAAAACTCCTCGTTCTCTGGGTCGAACTCGCGCGCAAAGTAGCGCATGGTGCCCTCGACCGTCTCGCCGTGGGTGATGTGGAACGGATCTTTGTTGTGCTCGTTGAGCAGTTCGAACGCACGGTCGCGGGTGATTCCGGCGGTAAGCGGCTCTGCCATAAGAGACTCCTTGTGCTCGTGGGTATCGATAAGAATGAATACTACTAGAACAAGAAAACCACCACAAAGGTGCCTGTCCCCTTTGTGGTGGTTTTTGGCGCGGATGGGTTAGTTGAGGGCGGCTTGGGCTAGGCGAGCTTCGGCGTCCTCCTCGGTGACGCCCAAGGCCACGGCGAACTCCTCGATGGAGCGGCGCTTGGCCTCCTTGAGTACGCGCATGTAGTAGGAGCTGGGTTTTTTATCAGCTTCCTCGGCCTGGCGAATGCGGTGCATCATGGTCTTTGCCACGCGGACCGTCTCGGGCGCGCCCAGCTTGAGCTGCTGCTTAAAGTGTGTCTCCTCAAGCGAGCTGTTGCGCTCGGTAAAGGTGTCGCACTCCAACTCGTCATAGTGGCTCAGCAGGTGCTCGGCATCTTGCTGCGAGATGGCGGCGTGCAAACGGTCGGCCTGCGCCACGGGGTACATGAGGATCGTCTGCGCATGTCCCTGCTTGGTCTCGAGTAGCAGCATGGGCTGCGGTGTGTCGTCCCTAAAACCGACGACGGTGCAGACTCCCTGGCCCGGATGAATGACGTGTTGACCGATTGAGAACATGCTACCTCCAACTTATACGAATTTACGTATGTCTAGAATAACACGCTGACGTGCGCAAACCCGTACTTTATGCAGGAAAAGCACACAACTCTGATAGGTAAGAGTATTCGATAACAGACGCAGCTCATTCACACCTTTATGCATTTTCAACGCCTGCATAATCTGCAGGCAGACCGGCATCTTTGAGTGACTCCATACAAGCTGTAGTCATTTTTGTGCATATGCAATATCTATTAGCTTTACCCTGCGACAGTGCCCGTCGCTTGTGATAGAGTGCTACAAACTCTGGCTTTTGCCCTACGAGTGACCAAGAGCTCGGGGGCTTTAACACAAGGAGGATCTATGCCCGAGAAGATTGAAGAGCTGGTACGCGCTGCGCTTGCTGCGGCCCAGGAGGCCGGCGACCTTTCCGCATTTGAACTTGACGATTGCGCTATCGAGCGACCGGCTGACACTTCTCATGGCGAGTGGACCTCTACCATGGCCCTGAAGTCCGCCAAGCTGGCCCACTGCGCCCCGCGCAAGATCGCCGAGGCCATCGTTGCCCATATGCCCGAGGACCCCGCGATCGAGAAGGTCGAGATCGCAGGCCCCGGCTTCATCAACTTCTACCTCTCCGTTGCCGTCAAGAATGCCATCTTTGGCGAGGCTCGCGAGAAGGGCATGGACTTCGCTAAGTCCAACGTCGGTGGTGGCCTGAAGACCCAGGTCGAGTTCGTTTCCGCTAACCCCGTCGGCCCCATGCACATCGGCCACGGCCGCTGGGCCGCGCTGGGCGACTCGCTCTGCCGTGTGATGGACCACGCCGGTTACGACATCCAGCGTGAGTTCTACATCAACGACCACGGCTCTCAGATGAACACCTTCGGCAACTCCATCAGCACGCGCTATATGCAGCTTGCCGACATCATCGCCAAGCAGGGCGTGGATATCGACGAGGCTCACAAGCTGCTGATCGCCGACCGTGACGCCTTTGTTGCCGACGAGAACGACGAGCACCCCGAGACCCATCCGTATCAGGACAACTTTGCCGAGACCCTGGGCAAGGACTCCTATGGCGGCGACTACATCATCGACGAGGCTGCCGAGTTCTGGCGCACCGACGGCGATAAGTGGGTCGACGCCGACCCGCAGGAGCGTATGGAGAGCTTCCGCGAGCGCGGCTATGTGAAGATGGTCGACAACATGCGCGACCTCTGCCACGCCGTCAATTGCGACTTCGATCGTTGGTACTCCGAGCGTTCGCTGTATGTGAAGGACACCGAGGGTGAGACCGCCGGCACCTCCGCCGTCGACCGCGCTTTTGAGAAGCTCGACAAGATGGGCTACCTCTACACCAAGGACGGCGCCCTGTGGTTCCGCTCCACCGACCTGGGCGATGACAAGGACCGCGTCCTGATCAAGTCCGACGGCGAGTACACCTACTTCGCCTCCGACGTTGCCTATCACTGGGATAAGTTCCAGCGCGTCGACCACGTCATCGACATCTGGGGTGCCGACCACCACGGCTACATCGAGCGCGTCCGCTGCGTCTGCGACGCCCTTGGCTATCCCGGCAAGTTTGAGGTTCTGCTGGGCCAGCTCGTCAACCTGCTGCGTAACGGCAAGCCCGTCCGAATGTCCAAGCGCAAGGGCACCATGGTGACCCTGCAGGAGCTCGTCGACGAGGTCGGCTCCGATGCCGCTCGCTACACGCTCATCTCCAAGAGCTCCAACCAGATGGTCGACTTCGATATTGAGGCCGTTAAGAAGCGCGACAACTCCAACCCGGTCTATTACGTGCAGTATGCTCACGCCCGCGTGTGCTCCATCCTGCGCCGTGCCGCCGACGTTACGCCCGAGCAGGCTGACGAGATGGGCATGAAGGCCGTCGCCGAGAAGGCCATCGGCGAGAACGTCGATTACTCGCTGCTGACCGACCCGACCGAGCTTGCCCTTTCGCGCAAGCTCAACGAGCTCACCGACCTCATCGCCAGCTGCGCTCGCGACCGCGCCCCGTTCCGTCTGACGCACTTTGCTGAGGAGCTCGCCGGCGACTTCCACAGCTTCTACGCTGCCTGCCAGGTTCTGCCGAGCGAGGGCCGTCCCGTCGACCCCGAGCTTTCGCGCGCTCGTCTGGCCGCTTGCGATGCCGTCCGCGTGACGCTCGCCCTGGTGCTCACCCTCGTTGGCGTTTCCGCACCCGAGCAGATGTAATCTGCGAGTCATTTGACCGTGTAGGTTCGGCTTTGCTGAGCCCTATAAGCCCGATCTCCATGCGGAGGTCGGGCTTTTTGCATTTGGTGAGACTATTTGGTTTGCTGGGAAATGCTACCAAATCGCAACTATACCGGTTTACGGGGCTGAATCGCCAACTGGCGACCATGGCGCCAATAGTGAAATTAAACCCGCAGGTAGATGGCTTATTGTTTCTTGATAATGCAGGGTATGGTTGGCTTGCAGCATCCTGGCCCCGTAATCCGGCGTAGTTTTGAAAATTGTCCCTTTGGGACGGAGGAAAACGGATCATTTTTGTCTCGAAGAGGGGTGGCGGAATACCGTTCGCCACGAATTGGGCTCATCTCCTACGTTTGGACGCATATCCCGAACCATGCCGAAAAGTACGATATTAAAACCGCAGGTAGCAGACTCGTTGTTTTTGAAAAAACAAGGGTATGGTCAGGGGCTCGGGAGCAAACGTAGCAGATGGGCGCGATTCGTGGCGCGGCTATTCCGGGTGCCACGGCTTCACTCCTCTGGCGCGACATTTCAAGGCGCTTTTGAGGAGGAGTGTCCCTGATGACTGGGCGTTTAAGAACGTCCCCAATGACTAAGTTGCAGGTGGCGGCGGTTGTGTTACACTAACGCTGCGTATATGACGCAATCATCTCGATACAGATCAATGAAGTCCGTCGTTTTGAACGGAACTAGACTGTTTAGCCGCCCTGAAGGTTTATGCAGGGAGCATGTGATCACAGGGCTTGAAAAGAAAGTTGAGCAAACACTGTGTCTGATCAACAGCAAGAAAACGAAATAACGACGACGCAAGCCGCTCCCGCTGCACCGGTTGCGTCGGACCAGGTCGCGGCGCCCGCGCAAACCTCGGCTCCTGAGACGCTTAAGGCTGCAACGGCTGAGAAGGCCGTGCCTGCAACTGGTGAGGAGGCTGCTCCGGCAAAGCCCAAGCGTACGCGCCGCGCGGCCAAGCCTGCCGATGACGGCGAGGAGGTCACCAAGCCCAAGCGCCGTACCACGCGCACGACGCGCGCCAAGCGTACCGTTGCAGCTGACTCCTCGGCGCCGATTTCCGATGAGGTCGCGCAGGCACGTGCGTTGGCGCAGATTAGCGAGGCTCAGGTGGTGCGCGCCCGCCGTCGTGCTGCCGAGCGCGAGGCCGCGGCTCTGACCGAGCTTGCAGCTCCGTCTGTGCCCGAGACCCCTGCCGCCACCGAGACCCCTGCCTCCGACCTGCCGACCGAGAAGCCGGCAACGCGCACACGCCGTCGCACGTCTGTTAAGGCCGAGCAGGTTGCTGAACAGGTAACCCCCGAGCTCACTGAGGCTTCGGTCCGTTCCACGGCAGGGGAGGGCGCATCGCCTGCTGAGCACGCTGCGTCTGTCGAGGCCAGCGAAGTTCCCGTTGTCGATCCGGCTTTGCGCCCGCACCGTCGCGGTCGCAAGCCCAAGGCCTTCGTCGAGGCGGAGAAGGCCGCAGCCGCAGCCGCAGCTGCTCGGGATGCTGCGGCGACCGTCGAGTCTGCAACCGCTGCCGATGCACCCGTTCAGGATGCTACGACTTCCGAGGCCGCTCCCGCCGATGCCGAGCCCGCCGACGTCCGCCCCGGTCGCAACCGTCGCACTGCTGTTAAGCGCACGTCCAAGGCTAAGGCTGCCAAGAAGGGTACGTCCGAGGATTCCGACGAGACGACCGCCGATGCATCGACTGATGCCGCCGAGCCCCAAGACGTCGAACAGCCTGCGTCCGAGAAGCCCAAGCGCGGTCGTAAGAAGTCCGCTAAGGCCAAGGCGTCCGAGCATCAGGCTGATGTCGAAGCGCAGGTCGATTTTGGCGCCGAGGGCAATGAAGCCACTGCGGCCAATGCCGACGCCGCCACAACCGATGGTGCCGCGCCCACCGAGGCCGAAGACGGCACTCGTTCCAACCGTCGCCAGCACAAGCGTAACGAGGAGCGCAACGAGCGCAACAACGACCGCCGCAACCGTCAGCGCGATCGCAAACAGCGCAACAAGGAGCGCAACGCTGCCCCCACCGAGCCCACGCTTTCGCGTGAGGAGCTCGCTGCCATGAAGGTCGCCGAACTGCGCGAGAAGGCCAAAGAGTTCGAGATCGAGACGACCGGCAAGAAGAAAGCCGAGCTCGTCGAGGAAATCTACGTCACCGCCGCGAAGGCCGAGGGCTTCCGCGACATCAAGGGCATCCTGCAGATTCGTCCGGACAGCTCCGGTATCATCCATGCCCACGGTTACATGAAGTCCAACGACGACGCCTTCGTCCCCGCCTACCTCATCCGCTCCGCGCGTCTGCGCACGGGCGACGTCATCGAGGGCTCGCTTCGTCCTTCGCGCGGCGGCGACAAGCGCGCCGGCCTCGCCAAAATCACGACCGTCAACGGTCTAGACCCCGAGCAGATTCGCAACCGCCCCAAGTTCGGTGACCTCACCCCGGTCTATCCCAACGAGCCGCTGCGCATGGAGCATGGCAAGGACTCCATTACCGGTCGCGCCATCGACATCGTGTCGCCGATCGGCAAGGGTCAGCGTGGCCTGATCGTGTCCCCGCCCAAGGCCGGCAAGACCACAATCCTCAAGAAGATCTGCCAGTCTATCTCGATTAACAACCCCGAGGTGCACCTCATCTGCCTGCTCGTCGACGAGCGCCCCGAAGAGGTTACCGATATGCAGCGTTCCATCAAGGGCGAGGTTGTGGCGTCGACCTTCGATATGCCCGCCGACAACCACACTCGTGTGGCAGAGCTCGTCATCGAGCGCGCCAAGCGCATCGTGGAGCTGGGCGGCGATGTCGTGGTGGTGCTCGACTCCATCACGCGTCTTGCCCGCGCCTACAACTTGGCGGCGCCCGCCTCAGGCCGCATCCTTTCGGGCGGCGTCGATTCGGCGGCCCTGTATCCGCCCAAGCGCTTCCTGGGCGCAGCCCGTAATATCGAGAACGGTGGCTCGCTCACCATCCTGGCCTCTGCCCTCATCGACACCGGTTCCAAGATGGAC
>JAXKGH010000044.1:0-2019 GCA_036550475.1 Collinsella sp.
ATTGAAGGGAGCGCTCCCGCAAACTGCCTATTGACAACTTATAGGAGCGTCGGTTTTATTTTTGCCCGAGACGCCATGGTCGGGGGATGCCGGCCAAACGTAGTAGATGGGCCGGTTTCGTGGCGGGAGGCCCCGGGGGCGGCCGGGGTGGAGCCTGATGGGAGGGCGGCGGCAGCGCCGCCCTCCCGCGGGGCGCGCCCCGCGGGCTTAGTCGGGCATCGCGGGCCCATCGCTCTCGAGTCCGTCCCGCATCCGCGCCGCCGCCCCAGGAAAGTTTTTCCAAAATTGTCCTTGCATCGGCGGGGGAGTTCCCGTATAGTACTTCATCGCACGGGGGCGTAGCTCAGCTGGGAGAGCGCTTGACTGGCAGTCAAGAGGTCAGGGGTTCGATTCCCCTCGTCTCCACCCGAGCATTGAATGAGGCTCCAACGCAAGTTGGGGCCTTTTTTCATATAGGCACACAAGGTCAAAGGCGGCACCATGATCCTCCTGGTCGACAAGATCGAAAAAAGCTTCGGCGCACGCGTCCTCTTTAGCGGCGCGTCCTTCCAGATCAACCCCGGCGAGCGCTTCGCGCTCGTGGGACCCAACGGCGCCGGCAAAACCACCATGCTCAAGATTATCATGGGCATCGACAGCCCCGATGCCGGCCAGGTCCAGTACGCCAAGGACTGCCAGGTGGGCTACCTAGAGCAGGAAACCAACCTGGAGCAAAAGGACACCACCATCCTCGCCGAGGTCATGGCCGCTGCCAAGGAAATCCGCCGCATGGGCGAGCGCGCCAACGAGCTGCAGGCCCAGATCACCGAGCTCTCCGAACAGGGGAAGGACGTCGACGCACTCCTTAACGAGTATGGCCAGGTCCAGGATCGCTTTGAGCATCTGGGCGGCTACGAGCTCGAGAGCAACGCCCGCAAGATCCTGTCCGGCCTGGGCTTTAAAGTCACCGACTTTGAGCGCCCGTGCTCCGAGTTCTCGGGCGGCTGGCAGATGCGCATCGCGCTGGCAAAGCTCTTCCTGCGCCATCCCGACCTGCTGCTGTTAGACGAGCCCACCAACCATCTGGACCTCGAGAGCGTCCAGTGGCTGCGCGGCTTTATCGCCAACTACGACGGCGCCGTCCTCATCGTCAGCCACGACCGCGCCTTCATGGACGCCTGCGTCGACCATGTCGCCGCTCTCGAAAACCGTCGCGTGACCACTTACACCGGCAACTACAGCAGCTACCTCAAGCAGCGCGAGGACAACCTGGAGCAGATGCGCGCCAAGCGCGCCGCCCAGGAGCGCGACATCGCCCACATGCAGGTCTTCGTCGACAAGTTCCGCTACAAGCCCACCAAGGCCGCCCAGGCCCAGGAGCGCATCCGCAAGATCGAGCAGATCAAAAAGGAGCTCGTCATCCTGCCCGAGGGCCACAAGCACATCGACTTTAAGTTCCCCGATCCGCCGCGCTCCGGCGACATGGTCGTGGGGCTCGAGGGCGTCTCCAAGTCCTACGGCGACAAGCACATCTACAGCGACATCGACCTCAAGCTCTACCGCGGCGAGCACGTGGCGCTCGTCGGCCCTAACGGCGCCGGCAAGTCCACGCTCATGAAGATCCTCGCCGGCCTGGAGCCGCCCACCACCGGCACCCGCGACCTGGGTACCAACGTGGGCGTGGCCTACTACGCCCAGCACGCACTCGAGGGCATGACCGAGTCCAATACCGTCCTGCAAGAGATCGACACCGTCACGCCCAAGTGGACCGTGCCGCAGCAGCGCAGCCTGCTGGGCGCCTTCCTGTTTAGCGACAACGACGCAATCGAAAAGCAGGTACGCGTCCTTTCCGGCGGCGAAAAGGCGCGCCTGGCGCTCGCCAAAATGCTCGTGGCCCCCGAGGCGCTCCTGTGCCTGGACGAGCCCACCAACCACCTAGACATCGACTCGGTGGACATGCTCGAGAACGCCCTGCAAAACTTCCCCGGCACCATCGTGCTGATCAGCCACGACGAGCACCTGGTACGCGCCGTGGCCAAC
>JAXKGH010000003.1:0-21060 GCA_036550475.1 Collinsella sp.
ACCGGTAACATAGTAAGAAAAGTTGAACTTGGATGAACCTACCACCGACTGGAACGACCCGATGGGGCACGCACCCGATGCCGCGGGGCACGAATAGCAATTAAGTCCAGGTACGCAGACTGTTTTTCCCGCGCCCTGATAGATGCCGCCTTTGGCAAAGTTTGGCAGGTGAATGTTGGTAATAAGTGTTGCCGCCGCCTGAATGAATCCGCGAAATCGGGCCAAAACATGCGACGCAGTGTTTTCTCTTTTATCCAATTCCGATACACTCCAAGCACAGCCTAATCGCTTTGGCCAGCACGGCATCCGCCTCGCCACGCATAACACCAAAGCACACCATGGCAATTCCGACGATCAACAAAGCGACCTGTACCACGGGTTTTACCGCTTTGAACAACCTGACCACTCCTTTCGTTACGCGACCATTGGACCATATCGGCTATAAAATCCGTGTTAAGCGCGATTTGAAATGTGCAAGGAGACTGCTATGCGTATTTTGATCGTCGAGGACGAGCGGGCGCTGTGTGACGCAATCGCGCGCAGCTTGCGAAACCTGGCATACAGCGTCGACTGTTGTCACGACGGACAGGAGGCGCTCGACCTACTGGACGTTGATGCCTTTGACCTCGTGGTACTCGACCTCAACCTTCCCCGTATCGATGGCATGACCGTACTCAGGGAACTTAGGAAAACTGACTGCGAGACTAAGGTACTGATTTTGTCCGCACGCGGCGAAGTATCAGATAAAGTCGCCGGACTCGATGCCGGCGCCAACGATTACCTCACCAAGCCGTTTCATCTGGACGAGCTTGCGGCAAGGATTCGCAGCCTTACCCTCAGACGCTTTACACAAAGCGACATAGTTTTAACCTGCGGAAAGCTCAGTTTTGACACCAAGGCACGCATCGCTTCCGTGGACAGCGAGGCTTTATCTCTTACGCGCAAGGAAACGGGAATCTTGGAATACCTGATGCTTAATCAGGGGCGTCCGGTAAGTCAAGAGGAGCTTATCGAGCACGTTTGGGATAGCAGCGTGAACAGCTTTAGCAACGCAACCCGCGTTCATATCTCGTCACTCCGCAAAAAGCTACGCAGCGCTTTGGGATACGACCCGATTCGCAATCGGATTGGAGAGGGCTACGTTATGGAGGATAGCGAATGAAAAGGCTTTCGCTGCAATGGCGCATAACGATTATGACGGCGCTGCTCACGTGTGCGGCATGCGTGCTGACGAACTGTCTGGTCGGCTATACGGGCATGCGCTACATGGATGCCATCGGCAGTAACATCTCGGCCTTTACCGCAACCAGCGAAGATTCGCCCCAGGCGTTCGACCCAACGAAAGCGACCCTCGATAACGAGGTTACGATCGTCGTAAACGACGCACAGGAGTCTTTTGGCACGACAGCCTGGCGCATCACGGCTGGAGTCACACTCCTTGGCGGCGTGCTGGCATACTTTGTGAGCGGCCGCGCACTCAAACCGCTACGGGCTTTTGCAGACCAGGTTGAGCGTGTGCAGCCTGACAACCTAAGCGAAATCAGACTCAGTGAAGATGTGCCCACCGAGCTACAACGATGCAGCGCCTCTTTCAACGACATGATCGCCCGTCTTGGCGAAGGGTTCTCTGCACAGCGTCAATTTACCGGCAACGCCGCGCACGAGCTGCGAACCCCGCTCGCCCTTATGCAGGCACAGATCGAACTGTTTGTCTCCGAGCGCTCCAACTTACAACCCGAAACAGCCGAGTTGCTCGGCCTGCTACAAGAACAAACCGAGCGAATGTCGCGGATGACCAAGGTATTGCTCGAGATGAGTGAGCTCCGCAGCGTTCCTTGCGAGGACGGTGTTGAACTTGGTCCCTTGTCCGAAGAGGTCCTCACCGACCTTGCGCCACTTGCCGAAAATAAGGGCATAGCCCTCAATTGTGCTGGAGACGCTTTAGTAATCGGGAACGATGCGCTCCTCTATCGGCTGGTGTTTAACTTGACCGAAAACGCCATCCGTTACAGCCGCTCCGGCTCGACTGTCAACGTCTCCATCAGCGACAGCGACAACCACGTGTTCCTGCGAGTCGAGGACCAGGGCCCGGGAATACCCAAGCAGTACCGTGAGAGCATCTTCCAACCGTTCTTTCGCCTGGATAAATCCCGCAGCAGGGCATACGGCGGCGCAGGACTCGGACTAGCGCTCGTTTGGGAGATTGCAGTCCTACACGGCGGCACGGTAGAGGTCGAAGCAAGTTCCGAGAACGGGACTACCATGCTCGTAAGCCTTCCAAAACGATCCGCAGCGTTAACCGAACAGTAAAACTAGAACGAGGCCCAGTGGGTCCCGCCCTTACAAAACCCGAAGGCTTTCCATGTGTCTGTACTATGAGCCGTTGGGGAACCAGATGTCAACCAGCATGCCGAGCTCAGTCACCTCATCCTAGGGAAAGGAGCAAAGGGGCGTCACTGCTTTTGACGGTGCTCTTAGCTACAGTAGACCTTCCACGAAAGGTTTGAGCTTGTCGAGCATCGCGTCGCTTCTGATGACTGTACCTAAATCGAGGTGCTCACTCTTCTCCTTCGTAATCGTCTGAGTGATTACGCCCATGAACAGCAGCCTGGAGCCGATGGCAATTCCGTCGGTCGTGGGATAGCTGCCCTGGTTGAGGATGAAGGCGGGACTGCCGCTGGAGCCCTCGAATACAGATGCGTCAACGAGGAACTCGCGCTTACCCTTGTAGTCGTTCCAAGCGGGCGTGGAAGTCCAGCCTTGCCTGATGAGGGGGGTCTTGTTGTAGTCGTCATAGAGCCCGCTGGGGTATCCGATAAAGGTGATTTGCTCGAGCGCCGCCAAATTGTCCAGCACACTCTTCTTCGGGATGAGTCCAGAGTCGATGGATCGGTAGAAGGGCCTCTTCCCGTTTTCTTCAAGCATGCTGAGAACAGGGGCCACCGGCATCGCAACCAAGTCGAGCTCTCCGAGCTTCTTCCCCTCGATGAATGACTTGTCGAAGTTCACGCTGATGGTCTCGCATGACGGGGCGTCACCTTCGGCTAGATTGATGACGAAGCGACCCTGAATCACATCCTTGAGGACATGGTGGTTGGTAATGAGCAGGGGCACTTTTCGCCCGTCTTCAAGGTCATAGGAAAAGAAGAATCCTGTACCCGAGACGCCCGTGCCTTCGGTAGTAATGCCCACGATGGGGACCGTGGTAAAGAGCAGCTGCGTGCTCGTATCATTAATGTTCATCGGTCTTGGTCTCCTTGTCATCGGGATCCGCCAGGTGTTCTAGGACGCGCTCGGCCAGATCAGATTTGCCCTGCTTCTCTTCTTTTCGGATAAAGATAAAAGCGACAAAGAGTCCTACTGCGCCACACGGTGCTACGCAGAGCATCAAGATACCGGGCAAAGATGCGAGATTGACAGATGACGACAAACCCCCGAGAAACCAGCCCAGGAACGTTGTCGCAAGACCTAAAAGGATGTCAGGTTTGTAGGAAGGGCGCTCCTGCTTGGCCTGAAGGAGCATCTCCCTTGCTTTTCTCAGGTCGCTGTCGCGCTGTCCGACGTATGATTCCTGCAGGTATTCATTGGGGATGCGAACCTCGTGGTCCTGGCGCACGGCGACGTGCTCCCGGTCATTTATGAGGTGGATGCCGTTACTTGCCTCTCCAACGCTAGCATTGTCGCCCATGTGCTCGAATACGCTGTCGAGGTCAGCCCACCTGACTCTATGGGCAAGCGCCTGGTCTTGTGGTGGGTTCTCTTGACCTTTCTCCACCAGATCTCCTTAGAACAAGGTCCTAGCGTCTTGCGGAAGTTTATGGTCACAGCAGAGACACCATGGTTCAACCAATATATCGATGGATAGATTATACCGTGCGGCTGATATGGCGACCAAGGGATGCTGCCGGCACGGCTGTGGGGTGCTAGTGACTTGCAGATTGCTGGCGACAGGCTACTAATAGCGGCATGGCTTTGCTGTTGGCTCACTCCGCCGCCCGCCTCACGGCGCCGGGGGTTTCTCGGCGCAGTGAGGCGGCATCGGTTGTTCTAGCTGTTCTGTGCCAATAGGTTGTTTACACCCGGGTAGTGACAAATAGGGAGGGCTCCCACATGCTGTGAGTTGTCTAGACGAACAGCAGAGGAGCCCTCCCATGGAGCAACATCCTAACGCAAGGCTCACCCCGAGGGGGCGCGAGACGCTCGTCTCGCGCATAGAGTCCGGCCTCGGCGTCGCCGAGACCGCGCGTCAGATGGGCGTCAGCCGCCAGACGGCGAGCAAGTGGCTGCGCCGCAGCAGGTCCGGAGAGCCCATGTCCGACCGCAGTAGCCGCCCGCGCAGGCTCGCGAGGTCCACGCCGCGCGAGATCGAGAACCGGGTCCGCGAGGCGCGCTCGTCACTGCCGCTCGCCCCGCCCGGGCTGGCGCCGGGCGCGCTATGCTTAGGGAGCGGTGGGCGCCTCCGGAGCAGCAGGGGACTCGGACGCGGTGATGCCGGAGGTGTCGATCTCGCCCAGATTGGCGAGCTGCTCGATGAGGGGGAGGCCCATCGGGTCGTCCACCTCGACGCCGCCGAGCACGATGGTGCTGTCGCGCGTGTCGATTTGGGTTGTGAACACGGCCGGGTCGAAGCCCGAAGCGATAAAGCCAATGCCCGCGAGGACAACACCCGCGGCAACGAGCCCGCCCGCCACGGCGAGGTAGATCTTCTTCGCGCTGGTCATGGTACTCACTCCTTTCTACGCCGCGAGATGCGCGGCAGCGCCGCCCTTCTCGCCCTTGCCCTTCCAGAAGGGCGAGGCGGCCTTCCTCGCCCAGAGCGCCGAAAGGCGCGCAATTTGTTTTGAGGCGGCCCAAGCGCCAGCACCAACGAAGAGCGCCACGCCGACGAGGCCGAGCCCCACGCCCGCCGAGGCGAGGGCGTACGGGAAGTGGCCGATGGTGACGCCGCTTACGGCAAGCAGGAGCTCAACTACGCCCACGCCCCCGAGTGCCGCCGCGACGATCCACACGCAGAGTGCCAGCAGCCAGATGCAGATATAGACCGTGACGGCCACGGCGGCGAAGGCGGCGAGCAGCGGCACCCACACCGGGGAGCCCACGATGGTCAGCACCCACAGCAGCGTGGTGCTGCGCCGGCGCGTCCTCGCGATCGCGCGCGGCACGGCGGGCAGGTCGTCGAGCGTGGCCTCCGCCACCTCGCCGGGTGTGCCCATGGCGGCCACGGCCTCCTCCTCGCTCATACCGTCCTCCATGCGGTCAGCGATGGCCTCCGCATAGAACGCCTTGGTCTCCTCCACCTGCTCGGCCGGCAGGCAGGCGAGCAGCTCGCCCAACCGGCCCAGAAACTCATCGCGCGTCATGGTGCGCCCCCTCAACGTATGCGTAAATCTCCCGTACGGACGGCCACTCGGCCAGGAACTCCTCGATGCGTGCTCGCCCGTCGTCCGTGATGCGGTAGTACCGGCGCAGCCGCCCGTTGTGCTCGGCGGAGCGCGCCGTGATGCACCCGGCTTTCTCCAGGCGCTTGAGCAGCGGGTAGAGCGTCGACTCCGTGAGCCCCATGCTCGCCGGTACGTCCTTCACGATCTGGTAGCCGTAGGACTCCTCGCCGGAGACGGCCGCGAGCACGCAGGCCTCCAGGAAGCCGCGCTTCATCTGTGCCTCCATCCGCACACCTCCTCTCGTCATATACTATGCTATACACACTATACGATGCAAGGTATTAGACGTCAACTCTCATCGCGAAGATTCTCCGGCCCCTGCGCGCTGCGAACGTGATATCGCGGGGCGGTTGGCATTATGCATGAAACGTCAAGTAACGCTCTTTTGATCCACTTCCACTCGGCCCCATATGCCTTGTACAACACCCCCCTTCAACCTTGGGTTCAAGGGAGCCGCTAGGCTGGGCGTGCCGGACGGCAAGGTCCTGGACGCGATGGTGGACTTCTCCGATGCCATAGGGGTCATGGGTCTACGCCGATGGAGGCCCACGCACGCGGCAGGGCTCGCCCTTCACCGCTGGTCGCCGGACGGTCCCCACGCTCCGCTCGCCAACGCGCAGGCGACAGCAGCAGTCCAGCGCTAGCTGGAGACGCCGGAATGCCCAGAAGATGCGTTTCCCATCACTGCGACAGAGCTTTTTGCAGGGGTGGCAATTTTTCCTAATATCGAGGTCAGCTTGGCTTCGGTAGCCACCTTGAGAGCATCGCCAATAGACTCTTCCTTTATGCGTTCGGCATAATCGTAGGCAATACCCAAAAATTCCAGTCCCGAGCAACAGGAGTACAATTGCTGCATTGTTGCCACCTGATGGGAGATGGAAGATGGACTGCGATGGCTACCCATGCGTTCCCATGCCGTTGATGTGCACCGCCTTTGTGCCGGGGCAGATTGACGCTGCGGTTGCAGGCATTTCCGACCCCAATTCGCGCGCCATTGCCACGGCAGAAGCGCTGTACTTTCGCGGACAGGCCGCCCTCGCTGCCAAGACGGCGCGCCCCCATCTTGACGCCACCGATCCCGCACTGCGCCATTCCGCATGCTTTATCTGCGGATACGCCAGTCTGTCGCTCAACCGTATCGCCGACGCCCGGCGGTGCCTTGCGGGCATCCTCGATACGCCGGCCGACGAGGAATCATCCGCTATCCACGCCACGCATATCCTGTTCGCCTCGGCCGCAAGCGTCCTGCTGCACTTGCCTTCCCCGTATTCTGCCGAAGAGTTTTATCCACTTGCGGCGCATCTGCCCGAAGGCCTGCGCCTGTTCGCCAGCTACGTGATGGCGCACGCCTTGTATCTGCGCGGCGAATACGGCCGCAGCCTGGGCATGGCGGAAAACGCCCTGATTATGAAACAGGGAAGTTATCCGATCCCGGAACTGTTCCTGCACCTGGCAGCCTCCATGGCATGCATGAGCCTCAAGGACATCGACGCCGCAAAGGCACACTTCGGAGCCGCTTGGGGCATTGCGCGCCCCGACGGCCTTATCGAGCTCATTGGCGAGCACCACGGCCTTTTACAGGGGCTCATCGAGGCGTGCCTAAAAACGCAATACCCAGACGACTTCGCGCGCATCATCGAGATCACGTACCGCTTCAGCTACGGCTGGCGGCGCATCCACAACCCCGATTCGGGCGAGGACGTTGCCGACGATCTAACGACCACGGAATTCACCATGGCCATGCTCGCCTGTCGTGGGTGGACCAACGCCGAAATCGCACGCCATATGGGAGTATCGCCGGGCACCGTCAAAAACCGCCTATCCGGCGTATACGCAAAGCTTGGCATCGGCACACGCGCCGAGCTGGTCGCGCATATGTTACGTTAGCGACCGGACTACCAAGCGCATCGAACGCGTTCCGGAACCCGGCGCTTCGCTCGATCAATTTGGACATTTTGACCCTTGAACGGCACTACCGCCACGGGGCGCCTTCTCGCAAAATTGGATTATTTCCACCGATACCTGCGGGATGGGAGCCCAAGATGCTTGATCGCCGTTCGTTACTTGTCGCCGGAGCGTCCTCGCTGGCGAGCATTATGATGCCGCGCGTGCCGGGAAGCGCAAACGCCTTCATATTGCCGTTCGCACCCACCGAAGCCCATGCCGACGAAAAAGACCCCTTCAGGGTGCTCGTTCTCTCGCGCACCATGTTCGGTGTGGTCGTGGTCGACGTCGCCAACAAGAATACGCCCATCACGGGTGCCCAGGTCACGCTCATATCGCGCTATGCCGCAGGCAAGCAGCTCACCGCCACGACCGATGACGAAGGCACGGCCATCTTTGAGGTCGCCCCTCTTTCAGAAGGCTACGTGGACGAGGCAACGCTTCTCGACGCGTACGACTTTAACGGCGGCATCTCCATTAGCATGGCAGGCTACCGCGATGTCGAGATTCCCCTTGCGCGTATCCAGGGCGGCACCGCTATTACCGCACCCACACGTCCGCTCTCCGATGGCGAGCCGTACTTTCGACAGCTCACGTTCGACGAATGGGACATCCAGTACGCCGACGCCACGTTTATGGCAATGCCAGCGGACGAAGCAGCAAACGACCAGCCCGACACGCACGCTTTTACCGTGCAGGCTCATCTGCCGCAGGGCGGGCAGGCAACGTTGCATATCAATAAAGTGATGCCCTCTGCGGGCAGCTCAACCGAAACCGTCACGCAGATCGGCCAGATCAAGGCCAGCGCATCGGGCGCGGATAATCTGGCGACGTTCACGCTCGAAGACACGTTCCTCGATGCAGCTTCGGGCCTTCTGGAGGAAGGGTGCAAGCTGCGCTTTATGCTCGACTACCAGGGCAAAACCTACACGCTCTCATCCCCTATGGCCGTTGTCACCGCGCCGGCCGCAAAGGCGGAATCGGGCTCGACCACCATCATTCCCACCACCATGGACCAAGAGATCACCCCGTTTGATTTCCCCGCAGCGTTTCCCGGTATCGGCGGCAATAAGTTCACGTGCTGGATGCCCACATTTCCCATTCTGTTCGATTTCTCGTTTGCTGGATACGTGCTGTTTGGCGGAGGGTACAAACCAGCTAGCTATATGAACGATTCGGGCAACCCTGATCCGGAATACTGGAAGAAATCGCCGCGCGAGTCGGGCGCCAAGCAGGCAAACCGCTACCTCGACGAGATGGAGGGGAAGTGGAATCAGTACAAGAGGATGAGTGCCGGTTCGGGCACCGATCCAAGAAACACCAAGCTCCTTCGCCACCATTGCACGCCGCTGTTCACGATGGATATCGCCACACAGCTGTACGGCTCGCTCGCCTACGATTGGGTGGGCAAAACCTGGGGTAACAACAACGACCCCGCATACGGCAATATTAAGGCCCTCTTCCAGGTAAGAACCGACCTCAATTGGACCGAGCAGTTTACCCTAGGACCGGTGCCATTTTTCCTAAACGTCAACCCCTGGGTGCTGGCAAAACTGGCGCTCGCCGTGGGTGCCCACACGCACGGCAGCGGCGCGGCGTTTTTTAAAAACATTTCGCTCGACTATTCAAACACGTCGGGCTCGTTCACCATCCAGATCGGGCTTGCCGTCACCTTTGGCGCCGGCGTTGCAGGCGTCGCTTCGTCTGCCGTGCGCGGCGCCGCATCCCTCACGCTGTTCATTGGGTACGAAAAGGCAAATGGACACCAGCTTCCGCGACTGCGTGTAGGTGCAGACGTCGATGTCGATGTAATACTCCAGTTCGTAATGTTCAAGTGGACCACCAAGGCTTGGTCGGGGTCGTGGCCCACACTCATCGATTCGTGGAATATGTCGGTGAACAATGGCGACCAGTATGTGCTCCAGCGCTCTGAGCTCGCATTGGATGGAGATACGCCTTATACGCTGGATGCCTGCTTCGGCTCGGCCGGCAACGCCGAGGCGGGTGGTGTGCCGCAATTTATCGCATCGGCCACCATCGTCACCAACGCCGAACTGCTCGCACGCGCCGAGGTTAAGGCCACTGCCGTAAACACCGCGCCTGTCGTGCGCGATTGGGATCAAGCGGTCACGCGCATTGAGCTCGAGGCGGATGCAGAAAGCGACGACACGGGACAGATCGAGCATTTCGTCCATGCACTGATAGAGAACGACGAAAACGCCGTGCCGATGTATGAGTACACCTACATCGGTCAGGCAACGAACACCGTTGCCGACCCGAACGCCGATTCTTCCGGCGTGTCGGAGGACGAGCGTGGCGGCATCAAGCCCTCGAGCGACAACGTGCTGTTTGCTGGCGTGCTCAGCGAAGCCCACATGAAGCTGGCAATGATTGCCGGCGTAGAATGCCTGTTCCGTATCGCCTCGGTGCGCTACGGCGACAATGGTCGCTCGCGCCTGGTGGTACACACAAAGGCAAACGGAACGTGGTCCGCTCCCACGCCTGTGGACTTTCCCCTTGGGTTTGGCGAGGGCGACGTGGAGCGCGACAGCATATACGATTACGACTTCGACGTAGTGGAATATACGGACGGAAGAGGAAACCAGGACGCCTACGTGCTGCTGGTCTCGGGCGAGCGCCCCGCCGGCGACGACACCCTTTTCGATATAGCAAGCACAGCCGGCATACTGTCCGTTGTGCGCCTGCGCATAAGCAACGACGGAGTTCGCGTGGTATCGCACACGTCGTGGCGCAGCATCTCGCGCGGCCGCCTTCAGGAGGATGGCTACCATTGCCTGCAGTGCCCACGCATCACGGTGGGCAAGACACTTGTCAACGGGCGCCTGTCGGGCGCCTACCTCCACCGCCGCGGAACCACCACAGAAAAGGCGCTCGGCAGCGAGGCCGAGGTTGCGCTGGAGTGCTTTACCCTGTGGTCGGATGATTTGGGCGACAGTCTCACGTTCCGTCAGGTCCTCCGCTTTCCGCAAGCACCGTCGAGTATCGAGCTGGGCGAGCCCGAGAATATCAACGGCAAAATGGTGGTGCCCGTTGCATACGAGACTGCAGGCGGTTGTGGCTGCGCATCGTACGCCGTGATCGGCCAGTCCATTGCGGGCTGGGGCGTTATGTCGCCAGATGCCACAGTACCCCACGCGGTGCCGTGGCCACAACATTCGGGCTTTTTGGCAACCGTCAACGAGCAACTGCAGCATATTACTTGGACGCGAGGCGCATCGGCATTTGCAATGCAGCCCGTGGGTGCCGCAGGCTGTAGCCCTGCATCGTTTAGCGTAAGCAACAACGGCAGGTGCGTGCTCTATGTAGAGAACACCGATGGCAAGGTGGGACAAACCTACGACGAAGAAGGCAACCCGGTAGCAGTGATGGGCAAGCACTTCCGCATCTTCGCCAGCACCTTGGCAGGCGATCTGTTCACGGAGCCGTTCGTGATGTGCGAGCTGGACCATCCCGTCGATCAGATAACGACGTTTTTGACGTCGGGAGGCATGCTCTCCGCACTCGCCACGCACATTGTGAGCGCGGAGAAGAGCGAGGCAGAGCTGCACGGCATCGAAGTGCCCTTGGTGGCGTGTGCCACTCCGACGGGCGCGGTCGCTACCTCGGGCGCGGTGGTGCCCGGAGCAGCAGGCGAATCCTTCATGGTCACGGTGCGAAACGACGGCAACACCTTACTGACCGCCGGCACGATCGATCTGTACCGAGAGGGCTCCAGCCAGCCGTTCTCCAGTGCATCCATCGGATTCGGAGTGAACGCACGCATGGCTTCGATCTACGATCCAGAGCTTGCCGAGGACGCTTCGGCCAACGATATGGCACACGTGAAGTACGCGCTCGAGACGCTGGGCGCACGTTTTGCAACGCACCCGCTGGTAGCCGACAACGGCAACGCCGTGCTGGCACCGGGCTGCACGGCACAGTTCCGTATGAGCTTCGCCATCCCCGAGAGTTGGAGCGACGAAGTGGGCAAACGCGTAACGCTGTATGCGAAGGCGCGTAATCTGGTGGCGCTCGATCCCGTAACGCTCGAAGAAATTCGACCGGGCGCGAACTCGGCGCTGGGTGCTGTACTGCACGAGCTCCACGTGCCCGACGCGGCATGCGAACGCTCAGAAGTTCAGGTCGGCGTATGCGACAGCGCGGACGCCACAGGGCTTCACGACGCCCCGATGACGGCGGACGGCGATGGTGGCTCAAGTGGCGGCGGTACTGACGAGGGCGGCGGCTCCGGCGGAAGCAGCTCCAGCAGTGGCAAGGATCACGGCAATAACAAGCGCCCCGGAAAAGCGGGCGCGCTTGCGGGCACGGGCGATGTCAACGCTCCCCTTACAGCAGCCGCAGCAGCACTCGCCGCGGCAGGCGCCGGCCTCATCGCCTACAGCGCCCGCCGCACGGCGCTCGAAAAAGACACCACCGATGAGGTCAATTCTGATAAGCCTCACTAGCTCTCAGTTACCTTTGCGAGAGACGCCGACTCGGCTCATCGACCATCAAAATGGGCTGGTTCTGGATACCCAGAGCCAGCCCATTACGCATTAGATATCGTCAGAGGAGTCGAGTTCTGCCTCGAGCTTGGCACGGCGTCTTTTCGCCGTGAAAAACGTTGCGCACAGGGCAGCAAACGTGGCCGCAAAAATCGTCGCGCCGCAGAACACGCCCGTGGCCAGGTTCGCCAACCAAAAGACACTTTCAAGCGGTACGATCTGCGCCTCAGCGATACAGCGCATTGCGGCAATAACAAGCGCGAACGCGGCGCCGCTAAGACCGCTGACAAGCAGAAAATATCCAACAGGAAGATGCTCGGTTTGCCCAAAACGATTGGTATCGACATAGCCCTTCCGCGTTTGCAGTCCTGCGCAAATCAACATCACGAGAACGAGCCACAAATACATGGCTGCCTCGAACGGCGTTGCAAAGCCATGCGGCATTTCACTGGCGTCGCTGTGAACCCACGCAACCTGTCGAGCTATAAACTGGTAGAAAAAGATCATCAACATGCCAAACGAAAGCAGCACGAAACCAATCTTATAGATCTTCGCGCTCTCAGCCTCCAGGCGCTCATCCTTTGGGCCGGCATATTCACGCCACTTTTGCACGAGTTTTAAATCTTCAAATTTCATATCGAACTCCTAAAGAGCGTTAGGGTCGGCATCGATTTCGTCTTCCCAAAACAAGTCGTTCAACGTAAGGCGCAGCGCTTTACAGATTGCCACGCACAAATTGAGCGTGGGGTTGTAGCCGCCCGCCTCGATCAGGCCGATGGTCTGGCGCGTAACGCCCACGGCCTCGGCCAAGTCAGCTTGCGAAAGGCCAACCGCCGCGCGCGCCGCCTTCATGCGTAGGTTCTTTTTGCCCGGCATGGAGTTCCTTTCGTGGTAATGGACAGATATCCGTTGCAACATGGCAGAAATATATTGCATCTATCAGAAGATGTCAACTATATCTGTCATTATGGAAACCATGTTCGTCATCGCCATGCGGACATTACAACTTCGGTTCACTATTCAAACTTACTCGGACAGAACCGACTCGGTTTTGTCCGAGTAAACTCGAGCATAAACTGATTCATGCGATACAATTAACTCGGACAAAACCGAGTCGGAAGGAACCGAGTAAGTGGAATTCATTGGCAGGGAGCGTGAACTCGCCCGTATTAAGAAAACGCTCAAAGCACCTGAGCAGCGCAATGTTCTCATTTACGGCAGGCGTCGCGTCGGAAAAAGTGAGCTCATCAAGCAGGCGCTAACCGATTTGTCGGACGTCGCAACGGTCTATTACGAGTGCCGCCAAACCTCCGAGGCAGACAACCTCGAGAGTCTGTCCGCCCTTGTTGCTGAAACGCTGAGCTTTCCTCCGCTCGCCTTCACAGGCATCCGCGAGCTCATCGAATTTCTGTTTGCCCAAGCCAAAGACAAGAACATTACCCTCGTTCTCGACGAATACCCCTACTTGAGAGATGCGGTTAAGGGCTTAGACAGCATTCTTCAGACCTCAATCGACGCTCACAGGGAAGACTCACGTTTAAACATTGTCCTGTGCGGCTCCTACGTTGAGATTATGAAATCCCTCATCGAGCATGAAAGCCCCCTCTACGGGCGAATTGATCTCGCGCTTGAGCTTAAGCCCATGGATTACTTTGACGCTGCGAAGTTCTATCCCGCGTTCTCGCCCGAGGACAAGGTGCGGCTCTATAGCGTTTTTGGCGGCATCCCCTTTTACAATCGCCTCATCGATCAATCCCAAAGCGTACGCGACAACATCATTGAGCTCGTCACGGAACCTGGCGCCCGCTTAGAAAGCGAGGTGCCGTCCTATCTCAACGCCGAGATCTCGAAGATGACCAACGCCAACGAAGTTTTCGGGGCTCTCGCACAAGGTTACTCCCGTTGGGGGGACGTGCTGGCACAGTCGCACGTCTCGAGCGGTCCGGCCATGGCAGACGTGCTCGACAAGCTCATGTCACTCGAAATCGTCCAAAAGCGTGCACCCATCAACGACCCTACGAACAAGCGTAAGTCCGGCTACTTTGTAGTGGATCCGCTTTCGCTCTTTTACTATCGCTATGTTTTCCGCAATGCCTCGGCGCGTCAGCTGCTCGACCCGGAAGTCTTCTATGATCGTCACGTCTCCCAAGACTTCGAGGAAAACTACGTTCCTCATATGTTCGAGGAGATCTGCCGTCAATACCTCGTGCGGCAGAACAGGACCGGCAAGATCGAACCGGCTTTCGACGCCATAGGCAAGTACTGGTACGACGATCCCGCAAACAAGACGAGCGGCGAGTTCGATGTGGTAACGCAAGACCCCGAGGGTTACGCATTCTACGAAGCAAAGTTCCGCAAATCCCCCGTCACGCAAAAAATGGTCGACGAGGAAATCATCCAAGTCGAGGCAACGGGACTCAAGTGCCATCGCTATGGATTCTTCTCCCGTTCGGGCTTCGAAGCTGGCGAAAGCGATCGAACCGTCTTCATCGACCTGCCGCAGATGTTTGGATAGGACAGGACAGGTCCCTCCCGCATTCCAAGCATTCATTATCTAATCGAACGATTGTTCGATGGATTTCGTGTTGGTTGGAATCGCCTATGGGCTGGGCTATGCTACCTTGACTATCTATATGACTTAAACGCAGCAAAGGAGCACCGAGAGAGCGAGTATGGCAAAAAACACCGCAAACTATGGTAACGACAGTATCCGCCAGCTCAAGGACGAGGAGCGCGTACGCCTGCGCCCCGCCGTCATCTTTGGCTCGGACGGACTCGACGGCTGCGCGCATGCCGCCTTCGAGATCCTGTCCAACGCCGTTGACGAGGCGCGCCAGGGCTACGGCAAGCTCATCACCCTTACCGCCTTTCGCGATGGCTCCATTCAGGTAGAGGACAATGGCCGCGGCTGTCCGCTCGACTGGAACCCTTCCGAGAAGCGCTTTAACTGGGAGCTCGTCTTTTGCGAGCTCTATGCAGGTGGCAAATACAACAACAACCAGGGCGGCGACTACGACTTCTCGCTCGGTACCAACGGCCTGGGCTCGTGCGCGACCCAGTACGCCTCCGAATACATGGACGTCACGGTTTGGCGCGACGGCAACAAGTACTCCCTGCACTTTAAGAAGGGCAAGGTTGTCGGCGCCAAGAAGAAGGCACTCGAGATTGAGCCCAGCGACGAGGACCGCACCGGCACCACCATCAAGTGGCGCCCCGACCTTGAGGTCTTTACCTCGATCAGCATCCCTCACGATTGGTATCGCGAGACCATGCGCCGCCAGGCCGTGGTCAACGCCAACGTGACCTTCCGCCTGCGTATTGAGGGCGACGATGGCGAGTTTACCGAAGAGGATTTTTGCTATCCCAAGGGCATCGAGGACTACGTGCTCGAGAAGGTCGGTACCGACTACCTTACCGAGCCCTTCTTTATCGAGGCCGACCGTCGCGGTCGCGACCGCGAGGACCTGCCCGACTACAACGTAAAGATCACAGCTTGCATGTGCTTCTCGCGCACCTTCATGATGCAGGAGTACTACCACAACTCGTCGTGGCTCGAGAACGGCGGCTCGCCCGAGAAGGCGGCTCGTAGCGCTCTGACCAGCGCCATCGATGCCTACATCAAGCAGCAGGGCAAGTACAACAAAAACGAGAGCAGCATTAAGTGGCAAGACGTCCAAGACTGCCTGGTGCTCGTGACCAACTGCTTCTCAACCCAGACGTCCTACGAGAACCAGACCAAGAAGGCCATCAATAACCGCTTTATCCAGCAGGCCATGACGGCATTCTTTAAGGAACGCCTCTCGACCTACTTGATCGAGAACAAAGATGCCGCCAACAAGATCGTGGAGCAGGTGCTCATCAACAAGCGCTCGCGCGAGAACGCCGAGAAGACGCGTCAGAGCATCAAGACCAACCTGCAGCAAAAGACCGACATGGCCAACCGCGTGCAGAAGTTCATCGACTGCCGCTCCAAGGACAAGAGCCGCCGCGAAATCTACATCGTAGAGGGCGACTCGGCAGCAGGCGCCATTCGCACCTCGCGCGATGCCGAGTTCCAGGGCGTTATGCCCGTCCGCGGCAAGATTCTCAACTGCCTGAAGGAGGACTATCCGCGCATCTTTAAGTCCGACATCATCATGGATCTCATGCGCGTGCTGGGCTGCGGCGTGGAAATCAAGGACAAGCGCATCAAGAACCTTGGCGCCTTTGACCTGGACAACCTCAACTGGAACAAGGTCATTATCTGTACGGATGCCGACGTCGACGGTTATCACATCCGCACGCTCGTGCTCACCATGCTCTATCGCCTGGTGCCCACGCTTATCGACGAGGGTTACGTGTATATCGCCGAGTCGCCGCTCTACGAGATCAACTGCAAAGAAAAGACCTACTTTGCCTACACCGAGCTCGAGAAGAACGGCATCCTCAAAGAGATCGGCGACCAAAAGTGCTCGATCAACCGCTCCAAGGGTCTTGGTGAGAACGATCCGGACATGATGTGGCTCACCACCATGAATCCCGAGACGCGTCGCCTGATCAAGGTGGAGCCCGAGGACGTCACCAAGATGGAAACCATGTTCAACCTGTTGCTGGGCAACGACGAGGCAGGCCGCAAGCGCCATATCTCCGAGCACGGCAAGGAATATCTGGACCAGCTGGACCTGCAGTAGCAGCAAATCGATAACGACGGCCCATAAGAAGTTCAAGAGGAAATCGTGGCAAAGAAGAAGACGAAGAACCAGCCCAAGAAAAAGCAGGTCAACGCCGAGAACGTCATCGGCCTGCACTCCGAGGTCACCGACCAGCCGATCACGCAGACGCTCGAGGTCAACTACATGCCCTACGCCATGAGCGTCAATGTCTCGCGTGCGTTCCCCGAGATCGACGGCTTTAAGCCCTCGCACCGCAAGCTGCTCTACACCATGTACAAGATGGGTCTGCTCAAGGGCGAGCGCCAGAAGAGTGCCAACATCGTGGGCCAGACCATGAAGCTCAACCCACACGGTGACGCCGCGATCTACGAGACGATGGTGCGCCTGGCCACCGGCAACGAGGCGCTGCTCGCCCCCTTCGTGGAGTCGAAGGGCAACTTTGGCAAGTACTATTCGGGCGACCTGAGCTACGCCGCCTCGCGTTATACCGAGGCCAAGCTCTCCCCTATCAGCGCCGAGATCTTCAAGGATATCGACAAGGACCCGGTCGACTTTGTCGACAGCTACGACGGCGCCATGAAGGAGCCGCGCCTGCTGCCCACCACGTTCCCCAACATCCTTGTCTCGGCCAACAAGGGCATCGGCGTCGCCATGGCATCCGATATCTGCGGCTTTAACCTCAATGAGGTCTGCACCGCCACGATGCACTACCTGCAGGATCCCGACTGCGACCTGCTCGAGTACATGCCCATGCCCGACTTCTCGACCGGCGGCGAGATTATCTACCGCCGCGAGGAGATGGAGAAGATCGTCGAGACCGGCCTTGGCAGCTTCCAGATCCGCTCCCGCTGGCGCTGGATTCCCGAAGAGCGCATCATCGAGGTGTACGAGATCCCCTACACCACCAAGACCGATGTCATCATCGAGCGCATCGTCAAGCTCTCCAAGGAGGGCAAGGTCAAAGAGATCGCTGACATCCGCGACGAGACCGACCTCTCGGGCCTGCGCATCGCCATCGATCTTAAGCGCGGTGTCGACCCCGACAAGCTCATGGCCAAACTCTATCGATCGACTACACTGCAGGATTCGTTCTCGTGCAACTTCAACGTGCTCGTCGACGGCTATCCCCGTGTTATGGGCGTGCGCCAGATTCTGCACGAGTGGGTCAAGTGGCGCATTGAGTCCACGCGTCGCCGCATTAACTATGACCTGGGCAAAAAATCCGAGCGCCTGCACCTGCTGCACGGCCTCGAGGCGATTTTGCTCGACATCGACAAGGCCATCGCCATCATCCGCGGCACCAAGCTCGAAGCCGAGGTCGTGCCCAACCTTATGAAGGGTTTCGACATCGACGAGACCCAGGCCGAGTTTGTTGCCGAACTTAAGCTCCGCAACATCAACGAGGAGTACATCCTCAACCGCACCAAGGACATCGCTAAGCTCGAGGGCGAGATTGCCGAGCTTGAGGAGATTCTCTCGAGCGAAGACAACATCAAGAAGGTCATCGGCGACGAGCTGGCCGCGGTCAACAAGAAATATGTGATGCCGCGCCGCACGGGCAGGATCGAGCCCCACGAAGTCATCGAGGTAAGCCTGGAGCCCGAGGTCGAGGAGTATCCGGTTACCATCATGCTCTCTCGCGAGGGCTACCTTAAGAAGATGACGGACCGTGTGCTCAAGAAAGCTGCGACGCTCAAGTACAAGGACGGCGACAAACTCTTTATCGAGTTTCCGTCCTCCAACACCCACGAGCTGCTGGTCTTTACCAACAAGAGCCAGGTGTACAAGTGCAAGGTTGCGGCGTTTGAGGACACCAAGTCGGCACAGCTGGGCTCGTACCTGCCTACCGACCTTGAGATGGAACCCGACGAGAGCGTGATCTGGGTCATCGACCCCGAGGACTACACGGCCGACGTGCTGTTTGTCTTTGAGAACGGCCGCGTGGTGCGTGTCGCACTTGCCGGATACGCTACCAAGACCAACCGCAAGCGCCTTAAGAACGCCATCTACGGCGGCAGCAAGCTGCTGTATGCGCAGGTGCTCAAGGAAGACCGCGACCTCGCGCTGGTCTCGAGCGACTACCGCCTGATGAACTTCAACACGTCGCTGCTCAAGACCAAGACGACCACCAACACGCAGGGCGTCCAGGCCTTTACGGCCAAGAAGGGTCGCTCGGTCACCACCGTCGGCACGACCGAGGAGATCCTTGGCGCCGGCGTCTCTGCCGAGAAGTTCACCGCGCAGAGCCTCCCCTCTGCCGGTGCCCTCATGAAAGAAAACGACATGCCGAGTCTGTTTGACTAGGACGACGGCAACGAAATCGTTAGATACTTCGCAAAGCGACGAGGCCCGGAACGCAACGGTATTGCGCCCGGGGCTCGTCGTTTTTCTTCTCAACTATTTTTTAACGCAGATAAATTGATTTCTGCTTATTTTTCTGCGTAAAAAATGTCAGCGCCACTGCTTCGATGCCCTTTGGTCAGTCGTTAGCAAAACTTGCAAAAGTTGGCAAAACTTGCAAAAATTAGCAAAACTTGCAAAGGAGCTACCATGGAGTACAGCAAGAACCCCTTTACCCCGACGTTCGGAAGCGTCCCTCCCTTTCTAGCGGGTCGCGAGCATATCCTGCGTGACATCAACCGTGGCTTTATCAACGGCCCGGGAGATCCCAACCTGTCAACCATTTTTACTGGCGCAAGGGGAACGGGCAAGACGGCGCTTCTCTCGCTCCTTTCAGAAACGGCGCTTGAACACGGCTGGATCGCAGCAAATGTCTCCGCCATGCCAGGCATGCTCGAAGATATTATCGAGCGAACCAAAGAAGCCGCAGATAGCTACCTCTCACAGCCTCACGCGCGCATAAACGGTGTTCAAATTGGCCCAGTGGGCATCGATTGGACATATGCTCAAGAGGCTCAAGGCAACTGGCGCACGCGCATGAATGGCATCTTTAAGCAACTCGAAAAACATGACATCGGACTTCTCATCACCATCGATGAAGTCACCGTCGATCTCGAAGAAATGCTTCAATTTGCCTCTGTTTACCAGCACTTTGTACGCGAAGGTAAAAAAGTTGCCCTACTCATGGCAGGACTGCCCTACAAGGTATCGGCGTTGCTGCGTAACGATTCCGTCTCATTCCTCAGGCGTTCCCAATATCATCAGTTGGGACGAATCACTGACGTTGAAATTGCAAACGCATTCCGCAAAACCGTTGAGGCCGGAGGCCGCTCAATCACGCCAGAAGCGCTCGAGGATGCTGTGAAGGCCGTCGACGGATTTCCCTATATGATGCAGCTCGTCGGGTATCGCACATGGGATGTTTCGGAGAACTCGCCCAAAATCAGTGCATCTGATGTACAGCAGGGTTCTCTGCTTGCCCGCATGGAGCTGCGCGATCGAATTCTCGAAACGACCTATCGGGAACTTTCCGATAAAGACATTGAGTTTTTGCTCGCGATGCTGCCCGATTCTGGCCCCAGCAGGGTCTCGGAGATAGCCAAACGCATGGGCGTCGCCAGCAACTACGCAAGCCAATACAAACGCCGCCTCCTGGAGGACGGCGTCATTGGAGAGCGCGGGCGTGGTCTCGTTGACTTTGACATCCCCGCATTCAGGGAGTTCCTGAGCGAGAAAGTCTCCTAGCACGCGGAGATTGTCCATAAGGACATCAACGCATGGCAATCAGTAATCCTCTTGGTAAGGACAGCAAGCATTTCCGCCAACGCTTATTGCCATGCGTTCTTCTTGTCCTTAGGCGAGCTTGCGAGCGAGCTCTCGCACCTCTTTCAACTTGGGCGACGATGCCATGCTGTCGCGCTCGGTCATACCGCTGATGGCGACAATGCCCTGGTCCTCCCACTTGCAGTACGCACAGGTCGACTTGTACATAGCGATCGCCGCATCATAGACGCCCTCGCTGTGGCTATTGAGTAAAAGGGCCGTCTTGGTGAACGGGAAGCCCGTAGCACCGAAGGCGTATAGGCGATCGATGGCGGCCTTCTCCTGCGCAGTGATATCAAACCAGTAGATAGGCGAAGCGAAGACAACCATGTCGGCGTCTTTCAGCGACTCGATCACGTCGGCCATGTCATCCTTCTGCACACAGGTGCCCTCATGGGTAAAGCAGTACTGGCATCCCAGACAACCAGCGATCTTTTTGCCGGCAACGCGGACGATCTCGACCGTATTGCCGCCCTCACGCGCGGTCTCGGCAAACGCCTCGACCATGGTGTCGGTATTGGCGCCCTTACGCGGGCTGCCGCTCAACACAACGATATTCATAGGATTCCCCTCTTTCATGCCGCAGGCGCACGTTGATTCGGGACAGGTCTTCGTTAGCACCCTCGTAGCGGTTTTCCGCCCCCTAAGCAGAGCGTCCGCTACGAAACGACCGTCTTGTAATAAGCGCCGAAGTCTGCGAGCGAGTCCATGATGGGCATCATCTGGCGGCCGAGCTCGGTAAGGCCATACTCAACGCGGGGAGGATTCTCGCCATAGTCATGGCGAAAGACCAGC
>JAXKGH010000045.1:0-16549 GCA_036550475.1 Collinsella sp.
GAGCCTTGCCAACTCCATCGTCTTTGGTGTTTTGATCATCGTCCTGCTCGTCAAGCCTGCCGGCCTCTTGGGCAAGTACGTCCCCGAGAAGGTGTAGGTGAGCGTTATGAAGTTTCTTAAAGACAAGCAGACGCGTCACGATTTTGTCACGTACGCTATGTGCATCGTGGCCTTCGCCATCGTGTTCTTTATGCAGTCCAACCATATGATCCCGCGCATGATCGCCGGTCAGTTGGTTCCCATTACGGCCTACATCGTCATGGCCATTTCCCTCAACCTCGTCGTCGGCATCGCGGGCGACTTGTCGCTGGGCCATGCGGGCTTTATGAGTATCGGTGCCTACACGGGTATCGTCACCGCGGTCGCCCTCGAGAGCGCTATTCCTTCCGATCCGGTGCGCCTTATCATCAGCATCGTGGTCGGCGCCATCGCTGCCGCCATCCTGGGCTTCTTGATCGGCATCCCGGTCCTTCGCCTGAGCGGCGATTACCTGGCTATCGTGACGCTGGCTTTTGGCGAGATCATCAAAGAGATCGTCACCTGCCTCATTGTGGGTGTCGACTCCCGCGGCCTGCACGTGATCTTTAACATCACGGGCAACTCTACGATCGATGACCTGCACCTGCTCGAGGACGGCACCGCCATCATCAAGGGCGCCCAGGGCGCCTCGGGCGTGTCGACGTACTCGACCTTCCTCGCCGGTGCCATCCTGGTCATGGTCGCACTCGTGATCGTGCTCAACCTGGTTCGCAGCCGTACCGGCCGTGCCATTATGGCCGTGCGCGATAACAAGATTGCAGCCGAGTCCGTAGGCATCTCCGTCACCGAGTACCGCATGATCGCCTTCGTGGTTTCCGCCGCCCTCGCCGGTGCTGCCGGAGCCCTCTTCGGCGGTAACTTCTCGCAGCTCTCCGCCACCAAGTTTGACTTCAACACGTCCATTCTCATCCTGGTGTTCGTGGTCCTGGGCGGTCTGGGCAATATGCGCGGCTCCGTCATCGCGGCGGCGTTGCTCACGGTGCTTCCCGAGCTGCTCCGTCAGTTCTCGGACTACCGCATGCTCATCTACGCCATCGTGCTGATCCTGGTCATGATTTTTACCAACAACCCGCAGCTCAAGGCGTTCTTCGATCGCGTCAAGGACCGCTTTGCTTCCAAGAAGGAGGTGGCAGCCGATGCCCAGTAAATTTGAGTTCAACAAGGGCAAGATGGTCCCGTATCCTTCTGGCGCCATCGTTCCCGACCGCGACCTGGGTCAGCGCCCTGCACTCGAGTGCATCCACCTGGGCATTGAATTCGGCGGCCTTAAGGCAGTCGACGACTTTAGCCTGACCATCGGCAAGACCGAGATCGCCGGTCTCATTGGCCCCAACGGTGCCGGTAAGACCACGGTCTTCAACCTGCTCACCAAGGTGTACCAGCCCACGCACGGCACCATCCTGCTCGACGGCGAGGACACCTCGGGCAAGTCGGTCTACCAGGTCAACCGCATGGGTATTGCCCGTACCTTCCAGAACATTCGCCTGTTCAACACCATGACGGTGGAGGATAACGTTAAGGTCGGCCTGCATAACCAGGAGCGCTACTCCGGCTTTGAGGGCGTGCTGCGCCTGCCGACGTATTGGAAGCACGAGAAGGCTGCTCACGAGCGCGCCATGGAGTTGCTGTCCATCTTTGATATGGAGCATCTGGCAAACGAGCAGGCCGGCTCGCTGCCTTACGGCGCTCAGCGTCGTCTGGAGATCGTCCGCGCGCTTGCCACCAACCCCAAACTACTGCTGCTCGACGAGCCTGCCGCCGGCATGAACCCGTCCGAGACCGCGGAACTCATGGAGAACATCGTTAAGATTCGCGACACCTTCGGCATTGCCATCATGCTTATCGAGCACGACATGTCGCTCGTCATGAATATTTGCGAGGGTATCTGCGTGCTCAACTTTGGTAAGGTCATCGCCAAGGGCACGGCCGAGGAAATCCAGAACAACGACGCCGTTATCGAGGCATATCTGGGCAAGCAGGATAAGGGGGAGAACTAAATGGCAGAGCCGATGCTTTCCGTCTACAACATCAACGTCTGGTACGGCGCCATCCACGCCATCAAGGACATCTCCTTTAACGTCAACGAGGGCGAGATCGTTGCTCTGATCGGTGCGAACGGTGCCGGTAAGTCTACGACGCTTAAAACCGTCTCGGGCCTGCTGCGTTCCAAGACCGGCTCCATCAAGTTTATGGGCGAAGACATTACCCATACGCCTGCCGATAAGCTGGTGGGCAAGGGCTTGGCTCAGGTCCCTGAGGGCCGTCGCGCCTTTTTGCAGATGACGGTCGAGGAGAACCTGGAGATGGGCGCCTATACACAGCCCAAGTCCACGGTGGCTCCGGGCCTGGAGCGCGTCTACGAGCAGTTCCCGCGCCTGAAGGAGCGCCGTCGCCAGGTCGCCGGCACCCTTTCGGGCGGCGAGCAGCAGATGCTCGTTATGGGCCGCGCCCTTATGAGCAACCCCAAGCTGCTCATGCTCGACGAGCCTTCCATGGGCCTGGCGCCGATTCTGATTGAGCAGATCTTCCAGATTGTCGAGGACCTGCACAAGGCCGGCACCACGGTGCTTCTGGTCGAGCAGAACGCGCAGATGGCGCTCTCGATCGCCACGCGCGGCTACGTGCTCGAGACCGGCAAGATCACCATGACCGGCACCGGCCAAGAGCTCCTGCACGACGATAACGTCCGCAAGGCTTACCTCGGAGGCTAGCCAATCCAACAAAAGGGGCGCTGACTATCCCGGTCAGCGCCCCTTTTTAAGTTGCGGTGAAATAGGGACTAAATGAAGGCTCCAGAGGCCAAAACAGTCCCTATTCCACCGCAACTTCATGGGAGCGTGCGACATGCCCGTCCCAAATTAGCAACTCTAAGAACGTCTCCAACGGCTACTCTTTGCCTCAAAATAGGCCCCGTTCCGGAATGTGTCGGAACGGGGCCTTGGTGGTTGGGGGCTATTGGGTTTTGTTCGCTAGTCTACCTTTTGTCCGCACGTGGGGCAGAACTGGGCTTCGGGTACGAGCGGGGTTCCGCAGTGACGGCAGAAGCGGGCAGGCTCGGCCGGAGCTGCCGGTGCCGTCGGCATCGCAGGCGCTGCGGGCGGAACGACGTTCTGCTGGGCGCGCTTCTGATGGCGACGCTGCTTGCGCTGAGGCTTGGGCACTGCGGCTGTCACACCGTTCGCGGTCTTTGCGCGCTTCTTGCGGATGCAAAGGATAACGATCGCGCCACCGATGATGAGGACGATCGCCACGCCACCGCCAATAACAAACGGCAGGTGGGTCTGGACAAAGTAGAGAACATCCTCAGGCAGCGAATGGGGGATATTGGACTTGTAGATGTTTACGTGAAGCGTTGATGAGTCTTCATCGTAATAATCAGTCCAAATCTCGCGATCGCCATTCATGAAAGTGGGGCTGCACCAATGAGAATCAAACTCGCTCTTGGCCCCGGTTTTTGCATCGACTAGGCATGCCGAAGACTTGTCATCGTCTGAGTACGTCCCAAGCATGATTCCGCCATCATGCGAGATGTCGCCGAGATATCCATCGCCGAAGGGAAAAGCAATTGAGCTGATGATCTTGTCACTTTTCAGGTCATAAATACTAAGATTTGCATCCTCTTCATTGAGATAGTAATCCCCGTCATCCTCTTCAAAAAGATCGTTCGATCCCTTCTTTGTATAGAGGGCATAAAACTCCGCCGAAGGGTATGAATAAGGCCAATCGGGTGCGTGGTCGTCATCGTTGAAAACAACGCTCATATTTCCATCGCGGTCCGCTTTTATTAATGCGGTGTCGCTCTGAAGATAAATATCGTCCGAGTAAGAGCTGGTGACGATATGGTCGATATCCGAAGACCTATCATCTTTTTTCACGTTAACCGTTTTCAATTCCGTTGACCCTGTATCGCAATTGAAAACCTTAAGCGCGACAACGCCGTCTTTGGTATTGTCCTGTAGGGCATACAGACGGCTCATGTCTTTTGAGTAGCAGTACGAAGAGTCATCTTTATTTGATTGATATGTCTGGATCAGTTTGTCGGATTTTAGATCATAGATTTCGACCTTTTTGGGCTCGTATTCATAATCATAATGTTCCACGGCGGCTCTTTTACCGTCATTGGAGACGGTTTCGCCGGTGTGGGCATATTTCGCCAAAGTGATGGGATGGACTGTTTGACTTTGGTTGTCTGGCGAGAATACGACCAAATTATTGCCGTCTACCCAACAGAGTAGATCGTTGGGTGCAAGGCATACTGAATTAAGGCTTTTATCTGGGATGGCAACGGGGCTTGTGCTGCCATCTTTAAAATTGATGAGAGATGCGCTTATTAAGTTGTACTCATCATCGAAATCGTACAAATAGCCGAACTTTGTATTGCCGCTCGTGGCTGTATACGAGTATTCACTACTTACCTTAAAGTTATACGACTTCTCAAGTTCAGGCGTTGGTACGCTGCCGCCGGCTAATGCTGTGGGAGGGGCTGCGAGCGGAGACAGGGCCGCGATCAGGCCGATGGCGACTGCTGCGATCCTTCCGCTCTTTTGGATGCTCTTAAACATGGCAATCCTTTCCTCTGGATCCGAATATCGATACTGCCATGGTTGACCAAGATTTGCGAACCATGTTGCGCAACATTCACCATCGGCAACATTTTTCGGCCAGCCGCGCCGTTCCCAAGGAATCATTCTAAGTTGCGGTGAAATAGGGACTAAATGAAGGCTCCAGAGGCCAAAACGGTCCCTATTCCACCGCAACTTCATGGGGATGTGTGACAATGCCCGTTGGAAAACATCTGCTGTCTTTGGGGGCCTATCTATGCTGTACGAGTTTTGTGCCGAGAACTTTGAGCGAGTGCCGGCGGCCATCGAGGCCGGTGCGGGGCGCATTGAGCTGTGTGACAACCTCGCCGTCGGTGGCACCACGCCTTCCGCCGGCGTTATCAGCGCTACAGTCAGCTACGCTCACGAGCATGACGCGCGAGTGATGTGCATGATTCGTCCGCGTGGTGGCGACTTTCATTACAACCAGGACGAGCTGCGCATGATGGAGATGGACCTGGGCCTTGCTGTGAGTGCCGGCGTTGACGGCCTGGTCTTTGGCTGCTGCAAGCCCTGTGCCGGCGGCTGGGCGCTCGACGAGCTCACCCTCGGCGCTCTCGTGATGGCTGCGGGCTGCGCGACCGAGGAGTGCAAGCGTGAGCCCATCGACATCACCTTCCACATGGCATTTGACCAGCTCTCGCCCGAGGCTCAGCTCGATGCGATTGACACGCTTGCCGACTGCGGCGTTACGCGCATCCTCACGCATGGCGGCGCTGCCGGCACGTCGATCGAGGATAATTTCGATCACCTGGCTCGTTTAATCGAGTATGCGGGCGATCGCTTGACCATCCTTCCCGGCGGCGGCATCACTACAGCAAATCGCGACGCGGTCGCGGCGGCGCTCGGCGTCTCCGAGCTCCATGGCACCAAGATCGTGCCGCTGGAGGTATAACCCGTGGCGCTGGAATTTGACGTTCAGCAGGCGAGCGGCAAGCCCGACGATAATCGTCGCCCTGGTACCGCGTGCCCCTTTTGCGACACGGAGGGGCTCGCCAACATCATCCAGCGCGATGGTGACTGCATCTGGCTCGAGAATAAGTTCAAAACCCTGCGCGCCACCCGTCAAACCGTATTGATCGAGTCGGCCAATCACGATGCCGACTTGGTGACCTATGCGCCAGACGAGCTGCATCATGTGATGCGGTTTGCCCTGGGCTGTTGGCAGCAGATGATCGATTCACAGCAGTATCAAAGCGTACTCATGTACAAGAACAAAGGCCCGCTTTCGGGCGGCAGCCTCGTTCATCCGCACATGCAGATTGTGGGCTTGGAACAGGAGGACGGCTATGCGGCGCTGACCTCTACCAACTTTGAAGGCATCAATGTCTGGCAGCAGGGGAGAATCTCGGTCAACATCTCAACCGAGCCGATCATGGGATTCTTTGAGGTCAACGTCTCGGCTCCACAGGGAATCGCCGCCAGCGACGACGCCCGCGACCAAGCCGAAGCGGACCTGTTTGCCGATGCGATTCAGGTGGCCCTGCGCTATATCCTGCACGAGCACCACGGCGGTCGCGCGGAGTCGTACAACTTGTTCTTCTACCACATGGACGGCCGGACCATTGCCAAGACGCTGCCACGTTGGGTGGTATCGCCCTACTTTGTGGGCTATCGTTTGGCCCAGGTCAATGCCGAGACCACGCTCGATATCGATGCTGAGCGTCTGCGTGCGCATCTGGAAACGCTCGCGTAGCAAGGCGAGCGCCTGCGAAAAGAGTGCTGCTTAGCGTGCCATCGCGTCGCGCCCGGCCTCGACCCGCTTGCGCTGTTTGGCGCGCTCCTCGCCGGTCAGACGTTCAAAGAGATGTCCGATAAGCGAGGCGAGTACCTGCTGAAACAGCGTGCCGCACATGACGGGGAACACGACCTCGCCGGGAAAATACTGTGTGGCGATGACGGCGCCCGAAGAGATATTGCGCATGCCACAGGTAAAGCACATGGTGGTCGTCTCGCTATACGGCAGATGCAGGACACGTGCGATCAGGATGCCGATGATAAAGCCACTGATGGCGAACGCCAGGATAAAGAGGGCGACTTCCAGGCGTACCATGTTCATGTGCAGCACGTACTCGCTCATGGCGGTGGAGTTGGACGCGATGACGCCCATCATCATGAACTTGCAGGCGGGCGAAAGCGCGGGGGAGAGTTTCTCATGACCCCAGCCGCGCGTGAGTTCGTTAATGACGATACCGAGCACGGCGGGTATGGCGATCATAAAGGCCATATTCTGCATCATGCTCGGCACGTCGATCGAGACGGTGGCGCCCAGCAGGAGCTTGAGCGTAAGAGGAATCGTCACAGGTGAGATGACCGAGGACGTCAGGATGATGGTGAGCGCGAGCGGGCCGTTGCCGTCGAACATGCTAATCCACATAAAGGCAGTGACCGCCACGGGTACGCTGTACTCGAGCACGATGCCGCAGACAAGGTTGGGGTTGGAACCAAAGAACAACGACCCCATGGCATAGGCTGCTATGGGAATAAGCACCGCCGAGACCAACAGCGCCAAAATCAAATGCAGGGGACGGCGGAACACCTCGGTTACCTGGTGAAAGGTGTTGCTGAGCGCACCCTGAAACGTCATAAAGGCAAACAAGGTGGGAACGATGGGCTTGAGAACGCCAATCTGCTGAGGAGAGAGCACGCCGAGTGCCACGCAAATCGGAACGATGACCTGCATGTGCCCCGCGAGAAACATGCCCAGTCCAACCCATTGCTTCATATGCGCCTGTGCCTCCCTTTGCTCGTGAATCCGTTTTGAATGGATATGCTAGACGCTCGCATGCGTCCGTGCGTCAGAAACGCTCGAATATTTCGGGGCTATTACCGGCATCGTTTACCGAAACCGCGGCGTACTGCGGCGATTTGCGTCCGTGCTGCACGGTATAATAAATTCGTTCAACAGATCTGCCTGCCGAAGCGGGCATACACAGAGGACTCATCGCTATGAACCGTGAGAGGTATCGCGGCGACCTGCCCCTATCGGGGGTGGGCGCCTATGTCATCGCTTAAGACGACGCATCGCTGGGCGGTCGCTCAGCAAAACCCCGAGCTCGAAAAGGAGCTTTCGGCTGGCCTGGGCATACCCGGGCTGGTGGCGCGCATTATGGTTGCGCACGGCATTACATCCATCGAGGAAGGGCAGCTGTTTTTGACGCCTTCGCTCGATCGCGACTGGGCTGACCCACTCATTATCCCGGGCATGTCGGTCGTTGCCGACCGTGTCGAGCGCGCTATTCGCAACCACGAGCGCATCGCGGTCTTTGGCGATTTTGACGTTGACGGTATTACGTCGACCTGCCTGTTGACCGAGGCGCTGCGCACGTTTGGCGCCGATGTCACGCCGTTTATTCCGCATCGCTTTGACGAGGGCTACGGTCTTTCGCGCGCGGCGCTCGACCGCGTTAAAGAGCTCGCTCGCCCTCAGCTGATCGTGACTGTCGATAACGGTATTGCCGCCAAGGAAGAGGTCTCCTATCTGGAGAGCCTGGGAATCGATTTGGTGGTCACGGACCATCACGAGCCCTCCGACCAGGTGCCGCAGGGCGTGCCGCTGACCGACCCCAAGCTCGAGGACGAGGGCCCCTCGCGCGAGCTTGCCGGTGCCGGCGTGGCGCTCAAGCTGGTGCAGGTCCTGGGCGAGCGTCTGGGCGAGCCGTCGTATTGGCGTTCGCTGATCGAGGTCGCGGCGCTGGGCACCGTGTCCGACATGATGCCGCTGACGCCCGAGAACCGCGCGCTGGTCGCCGAGGGCATCCAGCAGATGCGCGTGACCGCCCGCCCCGGCTATATCGCGCTGGCCGCGCTCGCCAAGGCCGACCTCTCCAGTATTACGGCCGATGGCCTGTCGTTTTCGCTCATTCCCCGCCTGAACGCCGCCGGCCGCATGGCCGATCCCAAGCTGGCGCTCGACCTGCTGCTTGCCCGCGATCCTATCGAGGCAAGCGCGCTGGCGGCCGAGCTCGAGGAGATCAACCGGCAGCGTCGCGAGATCGAGGCGGAGCTCACACGCGATGCCATGGCAAAGGTCGAGGAGACCTATGATGGCGGTCGCGCAATCGTCGTGGGTGGCGAGGGCTGGCACGAGGGCGTCAAGGGTATTGTGGCGAGCCGCCTGACCAACCGTTATCACGTGCCGGCGCTGCTGTTCTCGATCGAAGACGGTATCGCTCGCGGTTCGGGTCGCTCGGTGGGCAAGGTCAACCTGTTCGACGCTGTCGAGCGCTGCTCCGATCTGCTGATTCGTCGCGGCGGACATGCGGGTGCGGTGGGCGTGACCATCGAGGCGTCCAAGCTCGACGAGTTCCGTCGTCGCCTTTCCGCCGTGTTGTCCGAGCTTCCCGCCGAGGACTTTGAGGACACCGACGAGGTTGCCGCCACGGTTGACCTTTCCGAATTGAATATCGAGACCATCGAGCAGGTCTCCCGTCTTGAGCCGTTTGGCCAGGGCAACAAGGTGCCGCTGTTGGCAGCCGAGGGCGTGACAATGTGCGATCGCGCCGTGGTGGGCAAAACCGGCGAGCACATGCGCTTCGTGGCGACCGATGGCGCCGCGAGTGTGCCGGCCATTATGTTCCGCGTGCCGCAGATCGATAAGCTCATCAATTGCGATAGCGCCGTCGATTTGGTGTTCGAGGCCGTGGCCGAGCATTGGCAAGGTCGCGTAAAGCCCAAGCTCATGATCAAGGATGTCTTGGTCCGCGATACCACGGCGCCCAGCGTTGACGACCCGGCATGTGAGCTTCGCCGCGGCGTGGAGCCTGCAGACGCCGGTCTTCGTCTGGAGTCCCGCAAGCGCCAAACGCTCGCCCAGCTTTCCTATACCGAGCTGACGCGCTCGCTTATTCATAGCTTTATCGGCTCGAACCAGCCGCACCGCGCGCAGGTCGAGGCGCTCGATGCCCTGGCCGATCACCAAAGTGTTCTGGCCGTTATGGGAACAGGGCGCGGCAAGTCTCTTATCTTCCATGTGCATGCCGCGCGCGAGGCGGTCCTTCGCGGGCGTGCGAGCATCTTTGTCTATCCGCTGCGTGCACTCGTTGCCGACCAGGCCTATCACCTCTCGTCGACGATGGCCGCGCTCGGTATTGGCGTAGGCGTGCTGACCGGCGAGACCGTGGAGGCGGCGCGCGATGACGTGTTTGCCGGCTTGGCTTCGGGCCGCACCGGCATCGTGCTCACGACGCCCGAGTTCCTGTCCATTCACCGCGACCGCTTTGCGCGTTCGGGACGCATCGGTTTTGTCGTTATCGATGAGGCGCATCATGCCGGTCTTGCCAAGGGCGGTGACCGCAGCGCCTATCTCGACATGCCCGATATCCTCAAGGCCCTGGGCGACCCGGTCGTTCTGGCCACGACTGCCACCGCAACGGCTCCGGTTGTGGCCGAGCTCGCCCGCGTGCTACCGATTACCCGTACGGTGGTCGACGAGACGGTGCGCGAGAACTTGCAGCTCGAGGATGACCGAGACCTTGCGAGCCGCGAGAACCGCCTGGTGTCAATCGTGGCAACGGGGGAGAAGACCGTCATCTACGTCAACTCGCGCGACCAGTCCGTGGCGCTTGCTAAGACGCTGCGCAAGCGGGTACCCGATTGCGCGACCCGCATCGCGTTCTATAACGCGGGGCTTGCGCGCTCCGATCGTCGCCGTGTCGAGGAAGCGTTTCGTGATGGCAGCCTCAGTTGCATCGTTTCGACCTCTGCCTTTGGTGAGGGCGTGAACCTGCCCGATATCCGCCATGTCGTGCTCTACCACATGCCGTTTGGCGCGATTGAGTTTAACCAGATGAGTGGCCGTGCCGGCCGCGATGGACAGCCCGCCGTGATTCACCTGCTCTATTCGTCGCGTGACGCTCGCATTAACGAGCGCCTGCTCGACTGCTACGCGCCCGAGCGCGACGAGCTCGTCACGCTCTATCGAGCGCTGCAGACTATGTGGCGCTCCAACCGCGGCAAGACCGGAGACGACTCGTTTAGTGCGAGCGATATCGACATCGCGCAGATGTGTCTTGCCATCGACGCGCGCACGCCGGTCGACGAGCGCTCGGTGGCAAGCGGTCTGGGAATCTTCGAAGAGCTTGGTTTCTGTCGCGTTTCGGGGTTTGACGACACCCGTCGCATCGCGATGGCAGAAAACCCCGGCCGTGTGCAATTGAGCAGGTCAATCCGCTATTTGGAGGGTCTGCGCTCGCGCATGGAGTTCTCGGCTTTCCGGAGCTGGGCGCTCGATTCGTGCGCTTCTGATATGCTAGCCAAAGTTAACCGCCCGATCGTACCGCGGGCCTAGGGGAAGGGGACCTCGATGGATGCCGCAGCCCGTACCGCCCATGATTCCACCCTCCAGCCGTTCTCGGAGATGGAGCACTATAAGCATGCCGATGAGCTGCCGCCCGAGATTATGGCGGACAGCTACGACAAGCTGGAGCGCCTGTGCCTCAAATATATGAATGAGGGCGACTTCTCCAAGGTGGAGCAGGCCTATTGCTTTGCTGCCGAGAAGCACTGCAACCAAAAGCGGCGCTCGGGTGAGATGTACATCAACCATCCCGTCGAGGTGGCCATCATTTTGGCCGACCTCAAGATGGACTGCGATGTGGTGTGCGCCGCGCTGCTGCACGATACCGTCGAGGATACCGAGACCTCACTTGCCGATGTTTCCGGCCTGTTTGGCGATACGGTGGCCGAGCTCGTCGATGGCGTGACCAAGCTCACCAACATCGAAGTCGATAGCATGGACGAGAAGCAGGCGCTTACGCTGCGCAAGATGTTCCTCGCCATGTCCAAGGACATCCGCGTCATTATCGTTAAGCTTGCCGACCGCCTGCATAACATGCGTACGCTGGCGGCCCTTCGCGAGGACCGTCGCCTGTTTAAGGCCCGCGAGACCATGGACGTGTATGCGCCCCTGGCCGACCGCCTGGGCATGAGCTCTATTAAGTGGGAGCTCGAGGACCTGTCCTTCTTCTACCTTGAGCCCGATGCCTACCAGCGCATCGCGCGCATGGTGGCTGAGTCGCGCGAGGTTCGCGAGCGCTATCTGGCCGAGACCATCAAGACGCTCACCGACGAGCTCAACCGCATTGGCCTGGAGGGCTTCCAGATTAATGGCCGCTCCAAGCACTATTGGTCCATCTACCAAAAGATGAAGCGTAAGGGCAAGGAGTTCTCCGAGATCTACGACCTGGTGGCGCTGCGCGTCATCACGCATTCGGTGCGCGATTGCTACTCCACGCTCGGCGCGGTGCATACGCTGTGGCACCCCATGCCCGGTCGCTTTAAAGACTATATCGCCATGCCCAAGGTCAATAACTACCAGTCGCTCCATACGACGGTTATCGGTCCCACGGCCCGCCCGCTCGAGATTCAGATTCGAACCTATGAGATGCATGAGCAGGCCGAGTACGGCATTGCCGCCCACTGGCTCTATAAGAAGTCGGGCGGATCGTCTGCGTCTAAGACCAATGATGCCCAGCGGCTGGACGACCAGATTAACTGGCTCAAACATTCGCTCGATTGGGCTGCGTCTGATGAGATCACCGACGCCAAGGAATACCTGCATTCGCTGAAGGTCGACCTCTTCGATCAAGAGATCTTCGTCTTTACGCCCAAGGGCGAGGTCATGGCGCTTCGTGCCGGCTCCACGCCGCTCGACTTTGCCTACGCCGTTCACACCGAGGTGGGAAACCACTGCGTCGGCGCTAAGATCAACGGTGCGGTGGCCCCGCTCACGCACGAGATCAAGACGGGCGATCGCGTTGAAATCCTGACCAACAAGAGTTCCAAGCCGTCGCGTGATTGGCTCAAGATCGTTAAGACGCCTTCCGCCAAGTCAAAGATCCGCCGTTACTTCGCTGCCGCGACCAAAGACGATGACGCTGCTGCCGGCCGCGATATACTGGCCAAGGACCTGCGCAAGCGCGGGTATGGCATCTCTACGCCGCGATCCACGCGTGCGCTCAACGCCGTGGCGGAGCAGCTGAACTTCAAGCAGCTCGAGGACCTGTTTGCCGCCGTGGGCGCCGGCAAGGTTGCCCCGCGCGCTGTGGGTAACAAGGTCGAGCAAATCTTGGACCCCAAGCCCGAGGAACAGCTCACCAAGGCCGAGGCTATCGCCGAGGTCGTCAAGCAGCCGGCCCGAGGCTCCAACCGAAAGCCGCAAAAGCGCGGCAAGAGCGCCAGTAACGGCATTATCGTCAAGGGCGAGAGCAACAGCGGCCTGCTGGTCCGTCTGGCACATTGCTGCAATCCGGTGACGGGCGACGACATCGTCGGCTTCATCACGCGCGGTCGTGGCGTTTCGGTGCATCGCGCCAACTGCCCCAACGTCAAGGGTCTTATGGAGCATCCCGAGCGCATGATCGAAGTGGAGTGGGACGGCGCTGCCGACACCCTCTTCCAGGTCGAGATCGTGGTCGAGTGCCTGGACCGCATGGGCCTGCTCAAGGATGTCACTATTGCCATTGGCGATGCGGGCGGCAATATCCTTTCTGCCGCCACGTCGACCAACCGCGAGGGTATTGCAACCCTGCGCTTTATGGTCGAGATCTCGGACGCGAGTGGTCTGGATCCGCTGCTGGCCTCTATCAGCAGCGTTGACTCGGTCTACGACGCACGCCGCCTGATGCCCGGCGAGGGTGGAGCCCAGCTTAAGCGCCGCGTTTAGTCGCGACGAACGCGCCACATTATCAATATTCGCTACACTCGAGGCATCGTTTGATGCCTCGAGTTCTATAGAGAGGAGAGGGACATGAGTGCTATGTCCTTGGATGTAACTCCCAAGGGGTCGGTCGAGATCGAGACGCTCGTAAACGGTCCCATTCAGACCAATAGCTATGCTCTTATTTCGGGCAATGAGTGCGTGATTATCGACCCTGCGTGGGAAGGCGAGCGCCTGGTGGAGCATATCCGCACCGCGCATCCCGAGGTGCGCGTACTCGGCTCTGTCTGCACGCACGGTCATGCCGACCATGTTGGCGGGGTTGCCGGGGTTCGAGCTGTCGTTGGCGACAGTGCACTATATGAGTTGTGCGCTAAGGACGTGACGGTACCTCGCGCAAATATCGAGGAGCAGCGTGTCATGTGGGGTATCGAGACGCCCGATCCGGGTGAGCCGACGCGTTTGCTTGCCGAGGGCGATACAATCGAGGTGGGCGACGTCTGCCTGCAGGTGATCGAGACGCCGGGGCATACGCCGGGCGGCATCGTCCTGTTCGCCGCGACCGAGCAGGGGAACATCGCCTTTGTGGGCGACACGCTTTTCCCGGGCAGCCACGGTCGTACCGATCTTTCCGGCGGTGACGAGGCGGCGATTATGCGCTCGCTCTCCAAACTTGCCAAGACGCTTCCGCCCGATACCGTTTGCTTGACGGGCCATGGCGATTCGACCACGATGGCGCGCGAACTTATGCAGAACCCGTTTATGCAGATGTAGGCTCGAAGCCGTCTTTCGAACCACGAAGACCGCTCAATCGTCAAGCTATTTTCCCCAGTGGGTCGATTCTGTGGGGCAAACGGTCAAAATTTGTCCAATCGGATGGTATTCGTGAACAAACGAACGTTTATGCTCGGGTATGTCGTGGTAAAATCTCAGGCGTTATCGGAGCAACCTTACAGGAGGTTTCTTTTATGCTCGTCAACGCAGCAGACATGCTCAAGAAGGCCGAAGCCGGCAAGTACGGTCTCGGTGCCTTCAACACCAACAACCTCGAGTGGACCCTGGCTATTCTCCAGGCCGCCGAGGAGGCCAAGTCTCCGCTGATCCTTCAGTGCACCGCTGGTGCCGCTAAGTGGATGGGCGGTTTCAAGGTCTGCGCCGACATGGTCAAGGCTGCCGTCGAGGCCACGGGCGTTACCGTTCCCGTCGCCCTTCACCTCGATCACGGTTCTTACGAGGACTGCTTCAAGTGCATCGAGGCCGGCTTCACGTCCATCATGTATGACGGCTCTCACGAGGAGACCTTCCAGCTTAACCTCGACCGCACCAAGGAGCTCGTTGAGCTTGCCCACTCCAAGGGCATGTCCATCGAGGCCGAGGTCGGCGGCATCGGCGGCACCGAGGACGGCGTGACCTCCAACGGCGAGCTCGCTGACCCCGCTGAGTGCAAGCAGATTGCTGACCTGGGCGTCGACTTCCTCGCCTGCGGTATCGGCAACATCCACGGCGTGTATCCCGCCGACTGGGCTGGCCTTTCCTTCGAGCGTCTGGGCGAGATCAAGGCTCAGACCGGCGACCTGCCCCTCGTTCTGCACGGTGGTACCGGCATCCCCGAGGATCAGATCAAGAAGGCCATCTCCCTGGGTATCTCCAAGATCAACGTCAACACCGATCTGCAGCTCGTCTTCGCCAAGGGCGTTCGCGAGTATATCGAGGCTGGCAAGGATCAGCAGGGCAAGGGCTTTGACCCCCGCAAGCTCCTCAAGCCTGGTCGCGACAACATCGTTGCCCGCACCAAGGAGCTCATGGAGGAGTTTGGCTCCGTCAACAAGGCGTAAGCGTCGCTAAACTTCCCACCGGAAGCCCCGTCTCCCTACACTGTTTCCTTTGCGCTCACCTGGCTTCGCCAGAAGTCGCGCCAAGGAAACAGCTCCGGGAGACGGGGCTTCCTTCGTTTAACGCCGCAGGGTTACGAGCCTGAATTAAGGTGGCTACTGGCTTCGCCAGAAGTCGCGCGACGGAATCAGCTCCGGGTGAACGGGGCCTCCTTTGTTAACTCGCTACAGGGTTACTGGGCTGAATTCATTTTTAGAGGTACCGTTTATCGGTGTTGAGGGTTCCTTTATTGGGGCTTTCTTTTTATCTCGCTACAATGGACTTCAAGAGTTCTAATGACTTGGAGTTTGGTATGGCTGTTATTAATGTGCTGCCTTCGGATGGGAAGGTTATTGACGAGGGTCCTGTTGGTTGCTCTGTTGATGTTTGCAATGATGACTTCCGTTTTCTAGATGTTGGCTTGCCACCCGAGATTCTGCGTTTAAAGGACGCGGGGTATCTTTCGCAGGCTATTGAGGCTTGCGACCGCCTACTTGCCCAAGATCCCGATCCCTCGCTTGCTGCCTGCGTTCGTGCCGAGCGGTATCGCATGCTTGAGACGCCGCTTCATTTTTCGGTGTCGCGCGATCGAGCTATTGCGATGATTCGCGAGGAGTGGCCTGAGTTTACCGAGGAGCAGTTTGACGATCTGATTGACCGTAAGCGTATTGACTGGCGCTTTATCGATGGCGAGCTGTTCGTTCTCGACAACTTCCTCGATTCGCTTCGCGTATATCCCAAAGAGGTCCCCGGCATGCGTCCCGATTCTACGGACGGAATAGCACTGCGCGACGAGATGCTCAAGGAGATGGAGTCACAAAACGGATTGGCTCGCGTCATTACGCTTAAAGCGTCCGTGTCTGTCCCCGGCGCTCTGGAGGGAGAGACCGTTTGCGCTTGGCTTCCCGTCGCGGCTGCCTGCCGTCAGCAGTCTCGGGTCGAGATTCTCGACATGACGCCGGAGGGTGCTGTTGCTCCCGCGAACGCTTCGGCGCGTACCGCCTCGTGGTCTTTTTCGAGTGAGCGCTCATTCTCGGTGACTTATCGTTATCACATCGATGCTGCTTATTGTGATGTCTACGGTGGCACACTTCCGGTTCATCCGCGTATGGACGCGCCTCTGCCCGAGGATATTTCCGAGGACCGTCCGCACATTGCATTCACGCCGTATCTGCAGCAGCTGACGGCCGGTGTTGTTGACGGACTCGAGGATCCGCTCGATCGCGCTCGTGCTATCTATGATTATCTGACGCAGCATATCGACTATCGCTATCAGCCGCCGTACTTGCTTTTGGGATCTATTGCCGATGACTGCGCGCATTCGCTCCGCGGCGATTGCGGCGTTATGGCGCTCACGTTTATCACCATGTGCCGTATC
>JAXKGH010000004.1:0-8294 GCA_036550475.1 Collinsella sp.
GCCCTTTACCGATTTGCCGGGTCTTTGCGGCCCCATTGCCGATCACCCGTGCGACAATGCGCCGGACGAGAAAGGAATCCGATGGAATCGACTGATGTACTGGTAATTGGATCTGGCATTGCGGGCCTTTGCGCCGCCATCGAAGCGGCACGCACGGGTGCAACCGTCACTGTGGCAAGCGCCGGCAAGACTATGAGCGGATCGAGCTTCTTTCCGGGCACCTGGGGCCTCGGCCTTATTGGCCCCATCGACGAAGACGACGAACAAGACCTCATCGACACCATCCAGACCGTCGGCGGCGGTGTCGCCGACCCCGAGCTTGTCCAGACGTTTGTCCACGGCATTCCCCAAGCAATTGAATGGCTCGAGCAAGACCTGGGCGTTGAGCTCAAGCGTCCGCAAAACGCTGAGAGCGCTCAGCAAAAGCAGTTTATCCCCTGCTTTGACCACAAGACGCGCATGTGGCGCGGTCTCACCCGCAAGCCCCTTGAGGACGCTCTGACGACCCAGATCGAGTCGCTCGGCATTCGTCTGCTCCCCCGCCATGAGCTTATCGACCTTATTGAGGACACGAACGGCAGAATCACCGGAACCGTGCTCTACAACCTCACCGAAGATCGAACCGTGCCCTTTGCTACCAAAGCCACGATCATCGCAGCCGGTGGCACAGGCGGCCTGTTCGGGCGCAGCCTTACGTCGACTGATGTGCTCAGCTCCTCGCAGGCCATCGCACTGGCGCACGGCGCATCGCTTACTAATATAGAGTTCATGCAGATGATGCCCGGCTTCATCGAGCCCAAGCGCAACCTGGTCTTCAACGAGAAAACCTGGCGCTACGTACATGTAGACCAGCCGGTAGATATTGCCGACGACAAGCTGGACGACCTGCTCGAGCAGCGCTCTGGATATGGTCCCTTCACGTCACGCTTGGCCTCCCGCGCTATCGATCTCGTCATCGATCAGGCAGGTGCCGAAGGCCTGGCACTCCACTACGACTTCCCCCGCGAGGATGTCCCAGAGTTTGTGCAGACCTTTGCCACCTGGCTGCAAGATGAGCACGGCGTCGCCCCGACTGACGAGATGCACGTTGCGATGTATGCCCACGCCGCTAACGGCGGCATCAAGATCGATAAGACCGCGCACACGGGCGTTGAGGGCCTCTACGCTTGCGGCGAGGCGACAGGCGGTATGCACGGCGCCGACCGCATTGGTGGCTTGTCAAGCGCCAACGGCATCGTGTTCGGGCGCATCGCAGGCGCATCGGCAGCCCTTGCAGCGCAGAATGCACCTGAGATGGCCCCGAAGACGGATATCGACCTCCCTCAGCATGGCATTGCCACAACAGATGCCGAACGCCTGACACACAGCCTTAAGCACACGATGAGCACCTATTGCATGATCAACCGCACCGAGACGGGCCTATCCGAGGCACTACACGAGCTTGAGGGCTTGAAGACAGAGGCAACGACCTTGAGCACACAGAAAGCCCAGGACAGCGAAGTCGCAGCCCTCGCCCGCCTGCAATCGCAGATTCGACTAGCACAGGAAATGGTCAAAGCCATGCGCAAGCGAACTGAAAGCTTAGGTTCGCACTATCGAACGGACTAAACTGGACACCCATATAAAGCAGAACACAACTAATCGATATCTATGGGCCCCGTGAGCTCGAGGTGGCACGGGGCCTATTCGTGTCCGCACGGCAGCGTATTCTAATTCTGAATACAGAGCGGGCAAAGCCCGCACAGAGAATAGACCAGCGAGGAGGAGATATGGACAGTAGTGATATCGAGAAGTGGCGTGTCAAACTTGATAGCTACGCCAATGTGGAAGACGGCGTTGAGTATTGGCTCGCACGCGATTTAATGGAACCCATGGGGTACACTCGATGGGAGAACTTCGCCGAAGTTGTTAAGAGGGCAAAAGTCTCGTGCGAAACAAACAAAACTCCAGTTGATTCCCATTTTCGTGACACCACGAAAATGGTAACTGCCGGTGTCGCCGCTCGCGCGGTTAAAGACTACAAACTTACGCGCTATGCATGCTATTTAATCGCACAGAACGGAGATTCAAACAAGCCAGAGATCGCGCTCGCCCAGGCATACTTTGCCGTGCAGACGCGCCGCCAAGAGCTCATAGAGCAGCGCTTCGCAGAGATTCAGCGCTTGCAGGCGCGCCACTCGCTATCCGATTCAGAGAAACAACTCTCGGGTATTGCGTTCAAACGCGGCGTGGACTCCAAAGGATTCGCGATCATCAAGTCGAAGGGCGATGAGGCGTTATTCGGCGGCAGAAGCACGGCGGAAATGAAGCAGCAGCTCGGCGTACCCAAGAGCGCGGCATTGGCGGACAGGTTAGCCGATGTCCTCATCAAAGCAAAGGACCTTACGAACTCGATGACGGCCTTCAACGCCGAGGAACACGACCTGTACGGCTTGGACCAGATCAAGCAAGAGCACGTCGAGAACAACACAAGCGTGCGTGGCAGCCTTATCGACCGCGGAATTGTCCCCGAGAACCTACCGCCTGCCGAGGATACAAAAAAGCTCGAGCGTCGCGTGAAGGCAGACGAGAAGAAACTCAAGGAGGGTACTGACGGTTTTACCGATCCCCAGGGTAGGCTCGATCTGTGAAAGCGGCTGTGCCCCGACGGGTTCGACCCCATGCAAGGTCAACAAAAAAAGACGGCCAACTTTCGTTGACCGTCTTAACTTGCTTTGGGTGGGCCGTCAGGGGGTCAGCCTGCTGCGCAGGCGGCCGCTGCGGCGCCAAGGCGCCTTGCGCGCTGCGCTGGCAAATGCTTACGCGTTTTCTCAGCTACGCGCCCTTTCGGGTTCGACCCCATGAAAGGTCAACAAAAAAGCGACCGGCCGAAGCCAGTCGCTTTAACATACTTTGGTGGGCCGTCAGGGGGTCGAACCCTGGACCTTGGGATTAAGAGTCCCCTGCTCTACCAACTGAGCTAACGACCCAAAGCTAAAGTCCGTTGTGGCGGACTTTAGAGGAGATATCGTGTGGTGGGCCGTCAGGGGGTCGAACCCTGGACCTTGGGATTAAGAGTCCCCTGCTCTACCAACTGAGCTAACGACCCGATATCAACACGAAGCAAGAACTGGGGTGGGTAAAGGGACTCGAACCCTCGACCTACGGGACCACAACCCGTCGCTCTAGCCAACTGAGCTACACCCACCGTGTCCTGTGCGCTTCGCGCTCGACTATTATTGCAAGGAACGCCACGCGATGCAAGCCCCAATTTTCAAGAATTTTGAAAAGAGTTTTTCGGATCCATTTCGAGCAAATCCCACCGGTTTCATAGGAGTAAACTTGCCCCACCCCGATGTTCGAAAGGACAAGCATGAAGGAACTCTCCAATCGCACGGCAACGTTTACCGATTCCGTCATCCGCCGCATGACACGCATCTCCAATAAGTGCGGCGCCGTCAACCTGTCGCAGGGCTTCCCCGACTTCGATCCCCCGGCGCAGCTGCTCGATAGCCTCAGCTCCATCGCCAGCGACCCCAAGCCGCTCTATCACCAGTACTCCATCACCTGGGGCTCCCAGGCCATGCGCGAGGCGCTCGCGGCCAAGCAGGAGCACTTTATGGGCATACCGATCAACCCCAACGAGAATATCGTAGTCACCTGCGGCTCCACCGAGGCCATGATGGCCGCCATGATGACGGTCACCAACCCCGGCGACAAGGTCGTCATCTTCTCGCCGTTCTACGAGAACTACGGCGCCGACACGATCCTTTCGGGTGCCGAGCCCATCTACGTGCCGCTCAACCCGCCCACATTCGACTTTGACCGCGAGACACTCGAGGCGGCCTTCCGCGACAACGACCCCAAGGCCATCGTCCTGTGCAACCCTTCCAACCCCTGCGGCAAGGTCTTTACACGCGATGAGCTCACCTTTATCGCCGACCTCTGCAAAAAGTACGACGCCTACTGCATCACCGACGAGGTATACGAGCACATCGTCTACGCGCCCCACGAGCACGTCTATATGGCCACGCTGCCCGGCATGTTTGAGCGCACCATCAGCTGCAGCTCGCTGTCCAAGACCTACTCCATCACCGGCTGGCGTCTGGGCTACACTATCGCCCCTGCCGAAATCACCGAGCGCATCAAAAAGGTCCACGACTTTCTCACCGTGGGCGCCGCCGCTCCCCTGCAGGAAGCCGTCGTCACCGCCCTCAAATTCGACGACAGCTATTACGATGAGGTGCTCGACCTCTACACCGCCAAGCGCGACCTGTTCTGCCAGGGACTCGACAGCATCGGTCTTGAGCATAACGTGCCGCAGGGCGCCTACTACGTCATGATGGACATCTCTGAGTTTGGCTATGACAGCGACCTCGAATTCTGCGAGGACCTCGCGTCTAAGGTGGGTGTGGGCGCCGTGCCCGGCTCGAGCTTCTTCCGCGAGCCCGTCAACCACCTGATTCGTTTCCACTTTGCCAAGCGAGACGAGACGCTTAACGCGGCATTGGAGAACCTCAAGTCGCTACGTGATAAAATCAAGCCGCGCGGGTAAGGACAGCCCGACAACTAGAGCAACCAAAGAAGCCCCGCACCGCCCACCGAGTTGCGGGGCTTCTTTCTATAGCGCTTTCTTAAATTGTTTAGAGCTCTATACTTTAGTCACGGAGCAACTCGTCCCAGAGAGAGGAATACTATGGCAGAACAGCAGCTTATCGGAGCGCTCGAGGCCGGCGGCACCAAGATGGTCTGCGCCACGGGCTATGCAGACGGTACGGTCCTGGAGCGCGAGCAGATCGCGACCACGACCCCGCAGGAAACCGTCGAGGCCGTCAACGCATGGTTTGCCGACAAGGGCATCGCCGCGCTGGGCATTGGCGCCTTTGGCCCTACCGCAGTCAACCCCGCCTCGCCCCAATACGGCAAGATCCTGGAGACGCCCAAAACGGCATGGCGCTACTTTGACCTGCTGGGCACTATCCAAAACGAGCTCAATATCCCCTGCGGCTACGATACCGACGTCAACGTCGCCTGCCTGGGCGAGGTCACGTTTGGTTGCGCTCAGGGCCTTACCGATGTGGTCTACCTGACCATCGGCACCGGCGTGGGCGCCGGCGTGCTCTCGGGCGGTAAGCTCGTGCACGGCATGATGCATCCCGAGGCCGGCCACATCCTGGTCACGCGTGACCCGCGCGACACCATCGGCGAGCATAGCGCCTGTCCCTTCCACGACAACTGCCTCGAAGGCCTCATCGCCGGCCCCGGCGTTAAAAAGCGCTGGGATGGCAAGAGCGCCGGAGACATGGCCGATGACCCGGAGGCCATGGACCTGCTCGCCGGCTATCTGGCACAGGCACTCATGACCTACACGCTGTGCTACGCGCCGCAAAAGATCATCATCGGCGGCGGCGTGGCCGACCACACCCCCATCGTGCCGCTCGCACGCAAGAAGTGCGCCGAGATGCTCAACGGCTATATCGTCACGCCCGAGGTCAACGACATCGATACCTACATTGTCAACAACAGCCTCGAGGGCAAGCAGGGCATCATGGGCTGCCTGGCCCTGGGCGCACAGGCGCTTCAGTAGCAGACGCACCCACAGGGCGTGGCGCGCTCGGCAAATCCAACCTACGGAACGACGCCACCACGCCCCATATAAGCCCTCAAATAAAAAGGCCGCCTAGGACCAAACAATACGTCCTAGGCGGCCTTTTTGGCGTGCATCAGCGACCGTAAGAGATATCGGAGCACAACGCCCGTTGCAGCTCCACAGCAGTCGATCATCACATCGGTGATCATGCCGGCGCGTCCCGGCACAAAGAGCTGAATCGTTTCGTCGATCGAGGGAATCAGCAGCAGGAACACCGCCGTGGGCAGCAGCACGTCAAAGGTGCGCCGGCCCTCAAAATCAAAGGCGTGCGTTGCCAAGATGCCGAGCACCATATACTCGGTAAAATGCGCGCACTTGCGAACAACAAAGTTGGTCACCCATTCATATGGAAGTCCCACGCCGTGCAGGAAACCGCGGATAGCTTCCATGACCGTCAGGCTCAGCGAGCCCGACCCCGAGCCGGGAACCAGCGAATTGCCCCAGATCAAGAGCGCCATCAGGCAGGTTACAACCGCCCATTTTCGATTGATCTTAACCATGCAGAAGTTATGCCTCCGCGCGGAGCGGCGCGAAGCTGGCGGTACCGCCCTCGATAACGCTCAAATAGGCACGGCCCGTACGCTTGGCGGTAGAGGACTGCAGGCGCTCGATCTCTTCCTCGAGGATCTGATTGACGCGCTCGTGACGACGATTTTCCATAATGCCGGCGGCAATAGCCTCGGCCCGCTCGATGCTCTCGCGCGAGATGCGGGCAGTATCCTCGGGGAACACAGCGCTGTGACGGCCGACATAGGCGGGGGCAGCAGGCTGAGGGGCAGCGACGGGAGCGGGGACTGCAACAGGAGCAGGCTCGTCAATCTCATCCAGAATCGCGGTGGCGGCGGCCCACATGTCCTCGTGGCCCGAGTAATCGGCCATGGGGACATCAACCTCGAGCGAGGCGTCCGGAAGGTCGCCGGTGTCGATGCGATCTTGGGCATCAATCGATGCGGTGATGGCTGCAGGCTCATCGAGGTCATCGAGATCGATGTCCGCGGCACCGGAGATGATAGGCATGCTGGCGAGGTTTGCGTTGTACGGCGCAGCCTCAGCCGCCTGCTGCTGGGCAGGAGCGCCCCAAAGCGAGCTTTCGGCGGCACGGCGGGCGGCAACGGCCTCCTCGTCCGCGGCCATGGCTTCATCAACGTACGAATTGTCGGCAGAAGCGCTCGCGTCCGCCGAGGTAGCGCTGTAGGCGTTATTGGCTGCCGCGTTGGCGACGAGCGCCACGAAAGCCGCCGTGCTGCCCGCAGGGGCGGCCTGGGAGCCAGACACGGCGCGTGCCGCGGCGGCGATGTCGTCGCGATTGAAGGAGTCGGTCTGCCCGCCGTTGGTGAGCTCGTCGATGGCGACTTGATAGACGTCGCGCGAGTGTGCAGGGTCGCAGCTCACCGGCGAATCGTCGTCGAGCATACTGTCGATCATGGACCAAGCCTCGTCCTCGTACATAGCATCTGCAGCTCGAGCGATGGTAGGGACACCATCATCGGCATGACGGCGCTGGAACGCACCAGTCAGGCCGGAAAGGAATGCCGAGGTAGACTGCTCCGCCTGAGCCTGAGAAGCAGAAGCCGCAGCGTAAGGAGTCGCATCCTGCTGCTGAGCTGGAATCGAGGCGGTCTTGAACTCGCTTTGATGCTGATTGAGATTGGCGGCACCGCCCATGGCATCGGGCTGGAACAGACGCTCTTCACGCTGCGCACGATACTCGGAGATACCCAGCGAGGCGGCATAGATACCCACGCCCGCCACTGCGCCCACGGCGAAGGGAACCGCACCCGCCACGACCGTCTCGTTCACCGACGAAAACGGCAGCGTCGCGGCATACATAACCACGGGAGCGGCAAGGCCGATCCCGCACGAAAGTCCGGCAAGGACTGCTCGTTGTGTTGCATCAGAAGAAGCCATGAGCTCTCCCCATCTTCCAGCACCCAAATCGCATCATTCAGTTGGCTGCGCGAGAGAAGATGAAGCGGGGCTATGCCCCAAAGCAACGGTATATGGTTCGTTTCATCTGCGTTTTCCGTCGCGAAGCTTAAAAGCTATTATGCGAAACCGCCCTGTCGATTGCAAGCGACGATGTCGGATTGAAACGGGAAACCTGCTGCTTGCAAGTCTTATGGTCAAAAATAAGTGCGAAGCGGCGATATAGAAAAGGGCCGAGGCTCAAAGCCCCGACCCTTTATCGCATTGATGATTAACGCTGCGTGTGGATTACAACCTAGAACGTCTGCTCGTAGTCGCTGTGCTTTTTGGCCGAACGCACCAGGAACTCCTGGTTGGTGTTGGTGCCCTTGAGACCCTTGATAAACGATGCGGCCGCGCGCTCGGTGTTGTTCATGCCGGCAAGAATGCGACGTAGACCAAAGACAAACGGACGCATCTGCTCGTCGACCAACAGGTCCTCGTTACGCGTACCGGAGGCAACGGGGTCGATAGCCGGGAAGATGCGGCGATCGGCTAGGTCGCGGTCGAGCTTAAGCTCCATGTTGCCGGTGCCCTTGAACTCCTCAAAGATGACCTCGTCCATCTTGGAACCGGTGTCGATGAGGGCAGAGGCCAGGATGGTGAGCGAGCCACCGTTCTCGATATTACGGGCTGCGCCCAGGAAGCGCTTGGGCGGATACAGGGCCGCCGAATCGACGCCGCCCGAAAGGATGCGGCC
>JAXKGH010000046.1:0-1560 GCA_036550475.1 Collinsella sp.
AAACGCCAAAATGTGCGAGACTGTCTTGTGCAATTGTGTCGGCCGAGGGAGCGCCGGCGCTCGATTCGCATGGAGTAACCCACAACGATGCTGCTTACGCAAACGACAACGCCCGAGGACGTCAAGGCTCTCGACCGCGCCGAGCTTCCGCTGCTCTGCGGCGAGATTCGCCACGCCATCCTCGAAAGCTCCGCCGCTGTCGGCGGACACGTTGCCCCCAACCTGGGCGTCGTTGAGCTTACGGTTGCGCTTCATCGCGTGTTTAACTCCCCTATCGACAAGATTGTCTTTGACGTTTCGCACCAGACCTACGCCCACAAGGCGCTGACCGGGCGCGCGTATACCTATATCGATCCGGAACGTTTTGGCGAGGCTTCTGGCTTTGCCAATCCCGACGAGTCCGAGCACGACCTGTTCGCCATGGGCCACACCTCCACATCGGTGAGCCTGGGCTGCGGCTTGGCACACGCCCGCGATCTGGCGGGCGACAGCTACAACGTCATCACCATCATTGGCGACGGCTCGCTTTCGGGCGGCTTGGCGTTTGAGGGCTTCAACAATGCCGCCGAACTCGACAGCAACCTGATCATCATCGTCAACGATAACGACCAGTCCATTGCCGAGAACCATGGCGGCCTGTATCGCAATCTGGCCGAGCTGCGTGCCAGCAACGGCACCTGTGAGCGCAACGTTTTCCGCGCGATGGGACTCGACTACCGTTATTTGGACGCCGGCAACGACGTGTTGGCCCTGGTCGACGCGCTGCAGGAACTGCGCAATATCGATCATCCCATCGTGCTGCACGTCTCCACCGCCAAGGGCAAGGGCTTTGAGCCAGCCCAAAACGACCCCGAGCGCTGGCACCACGTGGGTCCGTTTGACATGGCGACCGGGCGCAAGCTCTGCCCGGGCCATCCGAGCGAGCCTGCGCCGCGCACCTACGCCGACATTACGGGCGAGGCGCTCAGCGCCGCCATCGAGCGCGATCCGCAGGTCGTGGGCATCACGGCCGCCACACCCTACATCATGGGCTTTACACCCGAGCTTCGCGCTGCCGCCGGCAAACAGTTCGTCGATGTGGGCATTGCCGAGGAGCACGCCGTGACCTTTGCCACCGCGCTTGCGCGCTCGGGCGCCAAGCCAGTCTTTGGTGTGTACGGCACGTTTTTGCAGCGCGCCTACGACGAGCTGTGGCACGACCTGTGCCTCAACGACGCCCCCGCAACCATTTTGGTGTTTGGTGCGTCAATCTTTGGCACCACGTCCGAGACGCATCTTTCGTTCTTTGATATTTCCATGCTGGGCGGTCTTCCCAACATGCACTACTTGGCGCCGGCCTGCATGGAGGAATATCTGTCCATGCTGAGCTGGTCGCTCGACCACCGCGAGCATCCCGTGGCAATCCGCGTACCGGGCATCGGCCTGGTAAGCCGCCCCGACCTTGCGCCCGCCGAAGACACCGACTACAGCGCCGTTCGCTACAACGTGGTGCGTCAGGGCCGCGACGTTGCCGTGCTCGCGCTTGGCGATTTCTTTGAGCTGGGTGAGCGCGTGGCAAAC
>JAXKGH010000005.1:0-12379 GCA_036550475.1 Collinsella sp.
CATGGGGCACATGCTCGGCTGGCCGCTGCCCGGCATCTTCACCGACCACACCCACAGCATGACGCTCGCGCTCACCGAGCTCGTCCTGCTCATTCCCATCGTCTACGTCAACGACGCGTACTTTATCAACGGGTTTAAATCGCTCGCGCACGGCGCGCCCACCATGGACGCCCTTATTGCCGTGGGCGCCACCGCCTCCATCGCTTGGTCGCTCTACGCCATGTTCATCATGGCCGACCAGCTAGCCGCAGGTCAGGTGCACGAGGCCATGATGACGAGCATGGACAACCTGTATTTTGAGAGTGCCGGCACCATCCTGTCGCTCGTCACCGTGGGCAAATACCTCGAGACGCGCAGCAAGTCCAAGACCGGCGGCGCTATCGAGGCGCTCATCGACTTAGCACCCAAGACCGCGACCGTCGTGGCAGAGGACGGCAGCGAGGCCACCGTCGACGTCGATGCCATTCTGCCCGGCCAGGTGCTGCGTGTGCGCCCCGGCGAGTCCATCCCTGTCGATGGCGTGGTGCTCGAGGGCAGCTCGGCCGTGGACGAGAGCGCGCTCACCGGCGAGTCCATCCCCGTGGAAAAGACCGCCGGCGACACCGTCAACGCCGCCACTGTCAACCGCACCGGATCGTTTACCTTCCGCGCTACGCGTGTGGGCGCCGACACGTCGCTCGCCAAGATTATCCAGCTCGTCGAGGACGCCAACGCCACCAAGGCGCCCATCGCCCGCATGGCCGACAAGGTCGCCGGCGTGTTCGTGCCCGTGGTATTCGTGATCTCGGCCATGACCTTCGTAGCGTGGATGGCACTGACCGGTAGCGTGAACGAAGCGCTCACCTCCGCCGTCGCTGTGCTGGTGATCAGCTGTCCGTGCGCATTGGGTCTGGCCACGCCCGTCGCTATTATGGTCGGCACCGGCAAGGGCGCCGAGATGGGCATTCTGTTCAAAAGCGCCGAGGCGCTGGAGAATCTGCGCAGCGTGGGCACCGTGGTGCTCGATAAGACGGGAACGGTCACTCGCGGCAAGCCTGCCGTGACCGATATCGTGGTAGCCACGCGCGCCGACGGATCGCCCGCCATGAGCGAAAAGGCGCTACTCAAGCTGGCCGCCGCGCTGGAGCGCTCAAGCGAACACCCGCTGGCCGAGGCGATTATGGCCGAGTGCGAGACGCGAGGGATTGTCGCGCGCGCCGTCGAGGACTTTGCCGCCGTTGCCGGGCGAGGCGTTACGGCGCGCGAGGGGCAAAACGCCATTGCCGCCGGCAATATGCGCCTGATGAACGAGCTGGGCGCGAAGGTGCCCGCGGGTCTTGCCGAACAGTTCGCCGCCGAGGGCAAGACGCCGCTGTTCTTTGCCAAGAACGGCGAGCTTGCCGGCACCATTGCCGTGGCTGACGAGGTCAAGGAGACGAGCGCCGGGGCCATCGCCGCATTGCGCTCGCTTGGCGTCGACGTGCGCATGCTCACCGGCGACAACCGCGTCACTGCCGAAGCAATCGCCCGCCGCGTGGGACTGAGTAGCGAGCAGGTCATCGCCGACGTCCTCCCCGCCGACAAGGAGCGCCATGTGCGCGAGCTGCAGGACACGGGCGGCAAGGTCGCCATGGTGGGCGACGGCATCAACGACTCCCCCGCCCTGGCGCGCGCCGACGTGGGCCTTGCCATCGGCACCGGCGCAGACATCGCCAAGGAGGGTGCCGACGTGGTACTCATGCGCAGCGACCTCATGGATGTCGCCCGCGCCATCGAGCTTTCGCGCGCCACGATCCGCAACATCAAGCAGGACCTGTTCTGGGCGCTGTTCTACAACGGCATCGGCATTCCGCTCGCCGCGGGCGTGTTCTTCCCGCTCACCGGGTGGCAGCTCTCGCCGATGTTTGGCGCCGCGGCCATGAGCCTGTCGAGCGTGTGCGTCGTAAGCAATGCGCTGCGCTTAAAATCCTTTAAGCCAAAAGTGGCAAAATAAGCTCACCATTAAGTCCATTTAGAACGGGTTTTCCAGGTGCCCGAGATTGACCTGAAAGAGGAGCGACGCGTACTTTGGTACGCGAGCGACGGCTTGAAGGTCAAGGTCGGGTGCCTGGGAAAGCCGACACAACAGAGAGGAATATCCATGCGTTTCACAATCAAGACTTCCGGCCTTATGTGCGGCCATTGCGATGCCACCGTCGAGACGGCGCTGCTCAACGTGGCCGGCGTGACCGACGCCGACGCCAATCACGAGACCCAGACCGTCCAGGTTGAGTGCGCCGACACCGTAACCGCCGAGCAACTCGCCGCCGCTGTCGAGGCCGCCGGCGAGAAATTCCATGCCCTGTCCGTAACCGCCGCGTAGCAGGCGCCACCTGCCCCCTCAGAAGTTGCGGTGAAATACGGACTGTTGAGCCGCCCTAGGCCCTTAAACAGTCCGTATTTCACCGCAACTTCTGAGGGGCATCCGGAAGATCGACCAGAAACGAGGACCCGCCATGATGGCAGACCATAAATCGGTGACCCGCATGCTCAAGACGGCACGCGGTCAGATCGACGGCATCCTGCGGATGGTCGAGGAGGACCGCTACTGCGTCGATATCTCCACGCAGCTCATGGCCACACAGGCGCTCCTCGCGCGCATTAACGCCGACGTGCTCAAGGCGCATATCGAGGGCTGCGTGACTTCGGCAATCGAATCGGGCGACGAAGACCTCAAAGCCGCCAAACTCGCCGAAATCGAACGCGTCGTCGACAAACTCTCCAAGTAATTGGGGCATTGGGGACAGGTACGTTTGCACCGTCTTGGTATTCCGGGGACAGGTATGTTTGCACCACATTGGTGCAGATTAACCTGTCCCCCTTGCTCTAAATCGGGTATAAAGGCGTGCAGCATATCGAACGAAAGGCAATTTGCATGAATGATTTTATGAAGGGTCGCAATGGTGCCGATGAACTCACCATCGTGATGGGTTTTGCCGGCATCGTCATCGCGATGATCGGATCGATAGCCCGCATCCAGTGGCTCAGCTGGATTGCCATCGCCGTAATCGTGATTGGCGTGCTGCGCGGCCTGTCCAAAAATATCGACGCACGTCACAAGGAGAACGAGGCCTTTGTCGCCGCGACTGCAAACGTACCCGGCTTGGGCAAGTTCGTCACCAGCTTGGGCGGCGGGGCCGCAGCGGCCAGCACCTCACGCGCGGCCGGCACCAGTAAGGAAGACTTTGAGCGTGCCAAGCGCACGGCCAAGAAGATGTGGAAGGGCCGCAAGACCACGGCCTATCTCAAGTGCCCCAACTGCGGCCAGATGCTCTCCGTCCCCAAGGGCAAGGGCAAGATCCGCGTCACCTGCCCCAAGTGCCACGCCAAGATGGAGACGCGCTCCTAGCCGCCATACCATGGGACAAATAAAAGCCGAGGCCTCGCGCTGAGACCTCGGCTTTTTTTGATTATGACAAAGGGATTGCCCCTTTGTCACACCTATGCCACGCCGTCGCGGGCGAGCTCCTCGGCCAGCGCCTCTGCAGGCATGGCCATAATCGCGTCGAGCTCGGTGTCCACCTCGGGGATGTGCTTGACCTTCAGCTTGCGCACCAGGCCACCGCGGCACATCACGTGCATCGGGTCGCGCAGGGCCGCCAGGTCACCCAGAGGATTCTTGCGCGTCACCAGGATATCGGCGGCCTTGCCGCACTCGATTGTGCCGGTCTCGCCGCCCAGCCCCAGCAGCTCGGCATTGACCTGCGTGGCCGTATGCAGCGCGAAGGCGTTGCCCACGCCGACATACTTGGCAAAATAGGCCACCTCACGCCACATGTCGTACTGCGTCACGAACGGGCAGCTCGAGTCCGTGCCAAGGCCCACCTTAACGCCAGCTTCCAGTGCGGCACGGGCGCTCTCGATGATGCCCGAGCATACGATGTCGCCGTTCTTCTTTTGCGTATCGGTCGAATGAGTCTTTTCCGGGTCGAGCAATACAAACGGCAGCGCCGGGCTGATAGTGCAGGTAACGCTGGGCGCACGCCCCTCAAGCTGCGTGCCCGCGGCGCCGCGGTACAGTTCCAAGATCTCGGGAGTCATCGGGGCACCGTGCTCGATCGTATCGACGCCGGCCTCAAGCGCGGCCTTCACGCCTTCGGTGCTCTCGACATGAGCCATAACCGGCAGGCTCACCTCGTGCGCCGCCTTGCACGCCGCCGTGGCAACCTCCACCGGCATACGCAGCACGCCCGGCTCGCCCACCTCGGTCGCATCGAACACGCCGCCCGTTACGAATAGCTTAATGACGTCGGCACCGCGCGCATACAGGTCTCGCACCTGCTCGGCTGCCTCGACGGGGCTGTTGGCCACCTGGGCGAACAAGCCCGCGCCATGGCCGCCCGGCACCGTGACGCCCGTTCCCGGCGCTACCAGGCGCGGCCCCTGATACTTGCCGGCGTCGATGGCGTCGCGCACGGCGATGTCGGCAAACAGCGGGTCACCTGCGCCGCGCACCGTGGTCACGCCGCTTGCCAGCTGCTGCTGGGCGCTACCTTTGAGGATATGGCGGACGATGGCGCGGCCCACGGGATTATCGAGCTTCTTCATCAGAGCGCCCGCATCGCCTGCCGAGACCGGCTTGCCCGAGCCGCACAGATGCACGTGCATGTTGATGAGGCCCGGCATGAGATACGCGCCGCCCAGGTCGATGACCTCGGCACCCGCCGGCGCCTGCGCCACGGCACTCGGCCCCATCCACGTGATGACACCGCGCTCAACGGCCACGGCCATGTCGGGCTGCGGCTCCATATGTTCCGAACCATCCAGGACGGTCGCATTGATAAACAACGTGGAACGATCGGCAGACGCCATATCGAGCTCCTCCCCCTCAGAAAACTTGAACATCTGTCCATTATTATCCAGCGCGGCAGGATTGCTGCGGACATATCGGTTAACGGAGGGAAGAGGGGATGTGGGGGGGACGGAATACGTTGCAGCCCCACCCCAGCAACATCAGGGGAATGTCTCGATCTGTAACAGGTACAGGGTTATTGGGCCCCTTGATGTTACAGATCGAGATCTTTCGGCAGCCGCCAACCTTCCGTCTCAATCTGTAACAGTTACGAGGCCAAACGGTCCCTTGTTGTTACAGATCGAGACAAACTCGGCAGGAACAACCACATTCGCGTCAGTTGCACCCCTTAGCACCCATACCACTGGCGTCTCCATTCCTCAGCCAGATCGGCCCGCTGTGGAATTCCCGCCAGTCTCATCTTTTCAGCCAGCTTTCCCGGGTTCTTGAGTTCATCAAATGTAAACCGAAGCACCTTGTGCCCGAGCATTGTCAGATGAGATTCCCGCTGACGCTCTGCCACGAATGGATCGACCGACTCCCGATCCCTACCATCCTGCAGGGTATACTTTCCCTTCCCTTCAAGCTCGCCGATGACACATGTCCCGTCCTCGAGCCTCCAGAAATAATCAACCCGAAACACCTGGCTCGAATCGAGCGGATCGCGAAACTCCACCTGCAACTCCGGAACCGGAAAGCCGTATGCAATAAAGAACGCTCGGAACCGAGACTCGCCGCCGTTTTCGGACAGTCCGTCCGCATACGACGCAATCACCTGCGCTCTGCGATACCCGCGCCTGCCCTCGCAATCGGCGCGGAGGCGCTCGCACAAATCCCCACGTGATACACCTTTCGCCCGCAGTGCAGAATCGGCAATCGCCAACCCGTACGAAAACGGCGCACGCAGCAAGCAATCCTCCACCGTGCGCCAAAACGACGTCACCCGCACGCCATCAACACGCTCGAGCGCGCCCGCCATCTGCGGACGCAACAACCTGCACCCGCTGCTCAACGTCACCGAACAACCCGTCTTAACAAGAAAACGCGGCCCGAGCAGGTCATTCGGCACCTCCAGACCCCACAAAAGTGCCGCGTCATAACCCCAAAACGCCCAATCGGGATGAAATTCCGCAAGCCCTTTGATAGTCCTCAGCGCTCGCTCCGCCGGCGTCAATGCATCCCAATCATGCTGAAAACAGAACAGGTACGGCTCGGGCTCCGCGATATCGTCGGTTCCAACATGGCGTCGCAGCCACATGAGCTCGGTATTGTCATGCGTTGCGAGCAGCGCACCTTGCTTGGCCGTCTCCGTGAGCCGCGTGAGCATCCTATTCCGCGCCAACGTGTTGCGAGTCGCATGTTTGTGTTTGAGAACGGTATTAGGCACTTTCATCACCACCACGTCAGACAAATGGACCATCGTCACCGTTGCCTCCGCTGGCAAATGTCTTGATCTGTAACAGGAAGACCGATTTTTGGCCGCTAGATGTTACAGATCTAGATCTTTCGACACCGCGTCCAACCTTTGTCTCAATCTGTAACAGGTAGGTCGAATTTGGGCCTGTAGATGTTACAGATTGATACATTCCCCCAACCAGGTGCCAAACGTCTCGGTCTGTAACAGTTAGACGTTCTCCAGGCCCCCAAACGTTACAGATTTAGACAAACCAGCGGCACCCAAGCGTTCGTCTCGATCTGTAACAGGTAGACCGGTTTTTTGTCCCTAAACGTTACAGATCGAGACAAATAGACACGCGGCGGCGCTGCGACAGCCCATCCCCTACTCCCATTCCTGCTCGTAAATATTGAGCGACTTCACGTAGCGCCCCTGGGCGCCCATGATGTCGCGGACCAGGCGCAAAAAGAAGCTGACGCACGAGGTGTCGAAACCGTCCTCTAGGTCCTCGGGATGCACCGCGCCCGGCCCGTCGACCGCCGTGTCGCTCAGGCGCGCGATGTCATACAGGTAGAGCTGCCCCGCCGTCAGCCAGGCATCGTCGACGCACGCGAGTCGCACCGCAATCGCACCATCGTTCCAGTGCTCCTTTTGCACGATATGTGGGTCGTAGGCGTCAAAGCGACGGTCGGTGCGCGTGTCTTTCAGCACGACTATGCCAGTCGCGGGGTCCTTGTCCAAAATGCCAAAGCGCGAGAAATACTGCGTGTCACGCACCTGCTTAAGACGCCCGAGCGAAGCAGGAGAAATTGACGCTGGCGGCTCGCCCACATACAGCTCCAACAGCGTCTTGCCGTGGTAATAGGGACGCTCAAATAGCAGCCAATCGGTAAACGCCATGTTGTAGGCCATGATTTCGTTTTGAGAAGGCTCGGTGCAATAGCTGAGCCAGGGGTCGACGATAATCTCGAACTGCTCGCGCGCCGACTCCAAAAACTGAAACTTCCGCAGCATCCAAAAATGGGCCATGTCGGCAATATCGTTGCCGACGGCTTCGGCTAGCTGCGCTCGGTCTAAAGCGTGGTCAGTCATGGCATCCTCCTCAAACTGATGGACCTCAATTTGAGCTTACGAGGAGGGCGAGCAGCCACTGTCAGTGCGGGCAAAATAGGCCTTCGACTGCAAACCAGATGCTAACCAAACACTTGACGGGACACTTGACCGAATGAGCACACAGTAACAAAACCGCAGGTAGACATAGACATCCAACCCGCCCTTTTGAGCCAGATGCCCGCAGCCACCACAGAAAGAGCAGAGTAGCACAGGCGCAAACGTCGACGAATGAACGCTTGTACGTCAACAAACGAACAGGCGCCCCGCAAAGAGTGTCCCCAACGACTAGACAAAAAATGACTAGTCATTGGGGACACTCTTAAATGACTACTTTACAGCTCCAGCGCCTCGGCGACTTCGGCTGCGCAGGCCAGGGCATCGGCCATGGCGCTCACAACGAGCGAGCTGCCGTTGCGGGCGTCACCGGCCACATACACCGGAGCGGCATCCGTGGCGACACCCTCCGTGCGAGCCGCGAGGTGCGAGTCCTCGGCAGCCATCACCGGCAGCGGACGACCGGCGGTGGCAACGGGCACGTTCACCGCATCGAACACGCCATGCTCGGGACCCGTAAAGCCGCAGGCGATGAGCACCAGCTGCGCCGGCACCTCGTGCTCGGAGCCCGCGATGCGCTCGGGCTTTCCCGCCGACCAGTTCAGATCGACCACGCGCAGACCCGCTGCCGCGCCCTTCTTGCCCAGCAGCACCTCGAGCGTATCCACGCCCCAGGCACGCATCTCGCCACCCATCGCAGCGATAGCCTCTTGCTGGCCGTAGTCGGTCTTCTTAACGTTGGGCCACTGCGGCCAGAGGTTGCTCGCCGCACGCTTATCGGGCGCAGCCGGCAAGAACTCAAACTGGCGCACGCTGCGCGCACCCTGGCGCACCGCGGTACCCACGCAGTCGTTTCCAGTATCGCCACCGCCAATGACCACAACGTCCAGCCCGCGCGCGTTCACCGCGGGCTCGCCGCCATCGAGCACCGAGACGGTCGAAGCCGTCAGATAGTCCACGGCGTACACCACGCCGGGCGCATCGATGTTCGCAGCAGAAAGCCCACGCGGGGCACGGGCTCCGGTAGCCACCACAACGGCGTCGAAGCCGTCGAGCTTGGCAGCCACCGCAGGATCACTCACATCGGCACCCAGCTCAAACACAATACCCAGCTCGCGCATGAGCGCCACGCGACGCTCGACCACAGACTTCTCGAGCTTCATGTTGGGAATGCCGTACATGAGCAGACCGCCCGGGCGGTCGTCGCGCTCAAACACCGTCACGCGGGCGCCGCGACGCGCAAGCTCCCATGCAGCCACCAGACCAGCCGGTCCAGAACCAACCACGGCGACCGTGGGCGCATCCTCCCCTGCCGGCTCAAAGCGGCGCGGGCCGCCGTTTGCCCATTCATGGTCGCTGATCGCACGCTCGTTATCGTGAATCGTCGTGGGTTGGCCGTCGACCGAGCCCAGGTTGCACGCGGCCTCGCACAGCGCCGGGCACACGCGGCTCGTGAACTCAGGCATGGGCGAGGTGAGCGACAGGCGCTCGGCAGCCTCATCCCAGCGGCCGCGGTACACCAACTCGTTCCACTCGGGAATCAAGTTGTGCAGCGGGCAGCCGCTCGGGCGCGCCTTGCCAAAGCTCGCGCCCATCTGGCAAAACGCCACGCCGCACATCATGCAGCGGCTCGCCTGGGCGCGACGTGCGTCGTCATCGAGCTCCACGTACAGCGGATCGAAATCACGGCTGCGCTCCTCCACGGGGCGCAGCTCATGGGTCACGCGATCGATATCAAGAAAAGCACCGGGCTTACCCATGGCACTTACGCCTCCTTCTTGGTCGAAGCAACAGAGCTGGCAGCCACAGACGCAGCGTCAGCAGCACCGCCCGCCACATCAAAGCGATCGACATCCGCGGCGCTCGCGCGACCGGTCACAATGTCAAACGCCAGCTCCTCGGCCTGCGCATGCGTCTTGCCGACGGCCTCGGCGGCGGCGACAATCGCCAGTACACGCTCGTACTCGGTCGGAATGACCTTCACAAAGTGCTTGCTCATCGTCTCAAAGCTGTAGAGCAGCTTAATGCCGCGCGGACTCTGCGTCGCATCCACGTGCTCCTGGATGAGCTCGCGAATCTGCGTCAGTTCGTCGGCCGTCGGGGCCTTGAGCTCCACGCTCTCGTGGTTCACACGGGCATCGAGCGTACCGTACTGGTCAAAGACATAGGCCACGCCGCCCGTCATACCGGCGGCGAAGTTCTGCCCGACCTCGCCCAAGATGAGCGCCAGACCGCCCGTCATGTACTCGCAGCCATGGTTGCCGCAGCCCTCGACCACCACGGTGGCACCGGAGTTGCGCACGCCAAAGCGCTGACCGGCCAGGCCATTAATGAAGCCGCGACCGCTCGTGGCGCCAAAGAACGCAACATTGCCCACGATGATGTTCTCGTCGAACTTGTAGGTCGCATGCGGGTTGGGGCGCACCGACACCTCGCCGCCCGAAAGGCCCTTGCCAAAGTAGTCGTTGGCGTCACCGCACACATTGAGCGTAATGCCGCGTGGCAGGAACGCGCCAAAGCTCTGGCCGGCCGAACCATCGCAATCGATGGTGATGGAGCCGGCGGGCAGGCCCTCGGGATGCGCCTTGGTCACCGCGTTGCCCAGGATGGTGCCCACGCAGCGGTTGACGTTGGCGATATCGGCGCGGAAGCGAATCGGGCGCAGGTGCGCACGGGCATCGGCCGTATAGGGCACAAACAACGTGGAGTCGAGCGTCTTGTCGAGCTCGCTGTCCGCAGCCATCTGGGGCAGGAAGTGACGGCCGTCGGCACCCGGGATGTGGACACCAAACTCGCAGGTCGCGCTTGCCAGCACGGGCGACAGATCCAGCAGGTTAGCCTTGCGGTTGCCCGGGACCTCGATCTGGCGTAAGCACTCGGGATGGCCGACCATCTCGTCGACGGTGCGGAAGCCCAGGCTCGCCATGACCTCGCGCAGTTGCTCGGCAACAAAGAGCATAAAGTGCTCGACGTGCTCGGGCTTGCCGCGGAAGCCGCGACGCAGGCGGCAGTTTTGCGTGGCGATGCCGGCGGGGCAGGTATCCTGCTGGCAGTCGCGCTGCATGAGGCAGCCCATCGAGATGAGCGGCATGGTCGCAAAGCCAAACTCCTCGGCGCCCAGCAGGCAGGCAACGGCGACATCGGTACCGTCCATGAGCTTGCCGTCGGCCTCGAGCACCACGCGCGAGCGCAGGCCGTTTTGCAGCAGCGTCTGTTGAGCCTCGGCAAGACCGAGCTCCAGCGGCAGACCGGCGTGCCAGATAGAGTCGCGCGCAGCGGCACCCGAGCCGCCATTGTGGCCGCTGATCAAGATCTTGTCGGCAGCACCCTTGGCAACGCCGGTGGCGATGGTGCCGACGCCGGCCTCGCTGACCAGCTTGACCGACACACGCGCGCCGGGGTTGGCGTTCTTAAGGTCAAAGATCAGCTCTGCCAGGTCCTCGATAGAGTAAATATCGTGGTGCGGCGGAGGCGAGATCAGGCCGATGCCGGGCGTGGACTGACGGACCTCGGCGATCCAGGGGTAGACCTTCTTGCCGGGTAGGTGGCCGCCCTCGCCGGGCTTGGCGCCCTGGGCCATCTTGATCTGAATCTCGAAGGCGCTGCACAGGTAGCGGCTCGTCACGCCAAATCGCGCACTTGCTACCTGCTTGATCGCGGAGTTCTTGGAGTCACCGTTAGCCAGCGGGGTCTCGCGGCGCGGGTCCTCGCCGCCCTCGCCGGAGTTGGAACGGCCATGCAGGCGGTTCATGGCGATGGCCATGCACTCGTGTGCCTCTTTGCTGATGGAACCGTACGACATGGCGCCGGTGTTAAAGCGGCGGACGATGTTGAGCGCGGGCTCGACCTCGTCGAGTGCCACCGGAGTGCGGCCGCTGACATCAAAGTCCAGCAGGTCGCGCAGGCGCACGGCACGGCCGGTGCGGTGCAGGCGGGCGCTGTACTCCTTAAAGGTGTCGTAGCTGTCCTCACGGCAGGCGGTCTGCAGCAAGTAGACAGTCTGCGGATCGATGAGGTGATCCTCGCCGCCGAGCGGGCGCCACTTGGTCAGGCCCAACGTGGGCAGCTGATCGGGAGCCGGGCTCTTAAGGATAGCGAGCGCGGCGTCATAGCGCTCATTTTGCTCGCGTTCGACGTCCTCGACACCCATACCGCCCACACGGCTCACCGTGCCGGCGAAGTACGCGTTGACGAACTCCGGCGTAAAGCCAACGGCCTCGAAGATCTGCGCGGAGTGGTAGCTCTGCGCCGTGGAGATGCCCATCTTGGACATGATGGAGACGATGCCCGCCGTCGCGGCCTTGTTGTAATTGGCGATGCCCTGCTCGGCCGTCACGTCCAGGTCGCCGCGTGCCGCCAGATTGCGGATGCACGCATGCGCGTTGTACGGGTAGATGCCGCTTGCGGAGTAGCCCACCAGCGCCGCAAAGTCGTGCGGAGACACGGCGTCGCCACACTCCACCACGATATCGGCAAAGGTGCGCACGCCGGCACGGATCAGGTGGTTGTGCACGCAGCCCACGGCGAGCAGCGACGGCACGGGCACCTCGCCCGCAGCGGCACGGTCGCTCAGCACCACGATGTTCACGCCATCGCGAACCGCAGCCTCGACGTCTTCGGCAAGCTGCTTGAGCGCAGCCTGCAGCGCGCCCTCGCCGGCGTCGCGGCGGTAGACGGCACGGAAGCGGCGAGTCTTAAAGCCCACGCGGTCGATGGCGCAGATGCGGTCAAACTCCTCCTCGCTCAGCAGCGGACGCTCCAAGCGCACCAGCTGGCAGGCCGTACGGGAATCCTCGAGCAGGTTGCCGTGGTTGCCCAGGTAGAGCGTGGTCGAAGTCACCATATGCTCGCGAAGGGCATCGATGGGCGGGTTCGTGACCTGGGCGAACAACTGATAGAAGTAGTCAAAGAACGAGCGCGTCTTCTTGGACAGGCAGGCCAGCGGCGCATCGATGCCCATCGAAGCGAGCGGTGCCTTGCCCTGCTGGGCCATGGGACGCACGACC
>JAXKGH010000047.1:0-3840 GCA_036550475.1 Collinsella sp.
ATAATGGCAAAGAAGCTTGCGAGGTTCTTGAGGAACTCGCTGTGATCGGCGAGGCTGCCCTCCATGCCAAAGAGGCCGTTGGCAACGATCAGCGACTTAAGGCCGATGATGATTGCAGCGCCGACGAAGGCGGGAATGATGGGGATAAAGATGTCCGAGAATACCTTGAGGACCGAGAAGAACTTGCCCTTCTTGTCCGCCTCGGCGCCCTTGACCTCGGAAGCACTGATCTCCTTAACGCCCGTCAGAGCCATAAACTCATCGTAAACCTTGTTGACGGTACCGGTACCGAAGATGATCATGAGCTGGCCGCTGTTGTACAGCACGCCCTTGACGCCATCGATGTTCTCGAGCTCGGCCTTGTTGTATTTGCTCGTATCCTTGAGCACCAGACGCAGACGGGTCACGCAATGCGTGGCGCCCTCGATGTTCTCCAGTCCGCCGACGTTGTCGACGACTTGCTGGGACACTGCCTTGTAGTCCATGTTCCTCTCCATTCCTTTTCTAAATCATAAAACGGTTCGTTGCCGCTACAGAGACGCGATCGTTGCGTTTGCGCACTTGAGCGCACCGTCGGTGACGGTAAGCGCCACACCCTGGCCCTGCTTGTTGCAGAAGCGAGCGTTGAGCGCAACATCATCGACAAAGATGGTCGCGATGTCGTCGTCGACGACCAGACGCACATGGTGAGTGCCCTCGCCCTTAAAGAACAACGGACGCTCGAGGCCCATGTTGTTGACCTGGAACCACGGGTACTGGGGAGCCGGCGTGAACTCGAGCTTGCCCTCGCGCAGGTTGGCGCGGAACTCATAGGCAAGACCGGTCTCGGCGTCCTCAGCGAACTTGACCGAGAAGCCGGCAGCGTTACCGCCGAGCTCAATGTCGGCATCGAGCAAGTAGGTGGAGCCGGCATCCGCGGCGAGCACCTGCTCGACCTTGCCCGACTCGCAGGAAAGCTCAAAGGTCTCGACAGCCTTGCCCTCGCCAAAGGCGCCAAGCATGCTGTCGGGGAGCTTGGTGCCGAGCGTTCCGTCGGCACGCTGAACGATCTCGAGGGGCATAAAGGTGCCACCCCATAGGTAAGAGCTGGGGTCGCCGCCCTCGTCACGCGTAGGAACCCAACCAAAGAGAACGCGACGCTCGCCATCGAATGCGGTGCGAGCGGCGTAGTACGCGCGGCCGTCGAAGGAGTCGTCAGCGGGGGTAATCCAAGGACCGTTGATGGACTTGGACATGCGGTAACGGGTCTTGTTGCCGTCGCTGTACTCGGAAAAGACGAGGTACCACCAGTCGCCCATCTTAAAGAGATCAGGCATCTCAAACATGGTGTACAGGCCCGGGTTCCACCAGTCTCCCTGGAACTCCCAGTTGGTCAGATCCTTGGAGGTGAACTTGACCAGGCGGCCGGTCATCAGACGCTTGTCCTCGCCCACACGCGTGCCGAGGATGAGCATGTACTCCTCGTTCTCCTCATCCCAAAGCACAAAGGGATCGCGCCAGTTGCGGTCATCGTAACCCTCCTGGGGCGGAAGCAGCGTCTCGGCGATGTTCTTCTCCCACTTGACGGCGTCGTCGCTCGTTGCGTGAAGAAGAACCTGCTTCATCAAACGTGCGCGGACCTTATCGCGATTGCAACCAGTGTAGAGCGCATGGTACTTGTCGCCCACCTTAAACACCGTGCCGGCATAAATGTACTGGTCGACTTCCTCGTCGCCGCCGCGCTCAAGGCTCTCGCCAAAGTCCTTGTAGTTGACGAAATCCTTGGTCGTAGCGAGTGCCCAGCCAAACGGCTCTCCGAAAGGTTCGGGGTTACGCGTGTCACGCTGATGATAGAGATAGAACGTGCCGTCCTCGCCGTACGGCATGATGTCGCCTACCCAAATTCCCTCAGGCTGGTAATACACCTTGTGCATCCGAGACTTCCTTTCCACGACATACTAACTCGGTACAATGGCAAGATATGTCAATCGTTTTCATATGTCAAACGTTTTCACACCAATACGTCTTTTCGCAGTTCCAGTCGTCGGCAAACGGTTGACATATGCCGGTGAACGGTCATCAGAGGCGTTTGAGGAATTCTTTTGGCACGGGATGAACTACGCGGTTTTGCCCTCAATGAGTTCAACGGGGAGCTTGATATTCGATTCGGGATTATCGCCGTTAATAAGAGCGATGATGGATTGCGCCGCGAGCTCTCCGATGCGATCGATATCTTGACGTACGGTTGTTAAGTCAGGCATAAACGTCATAGTTCGGCGGGCACCATCCGCGCCCACGACCTTAATATCGTCTGGAGCGCTCAAGCCGCGCTGCTTCATCACGTTGAGACAGATGGCCGCCATCGTATCGTCTCCCGCAAAGATGCCGTCAATATCGGGGTTCTCATCGAGGATCTTCGCAACGACCGCGCCCTTTTCGTCGTCGGGCTTAACGAACTCAACCTCACGGACAAGCGCGGACAAACCGGCCTGCTCAACAACATCGAGGTAGGCATCGGTACGCTTATTGGCAGGCATGCGCATGCGGCTATTGCTGCGCAGGCACAGGATACGCCTGCAGCCGTCATCAATCAGACGGCGCGTGGCGAGCTCGCCGATGCCATAGCTGTCACTTGCAATCTGGACAGAGCCCTCGCCGAGATCGCAGTCGATGCCAACCAGGCTCAAGCCCATCTCGGCATATGCCTCGGCACCGATATTGAGGGAGTTGACGATGACACCGTCGACCATATTGCGGCGGAGCATGTCAATATAGGAACGCTCAAGATCGGGTCGATTGGCGCTGTTGCACAGCAACATCTTAAAGCCGTTTTCCGCTAACGTGCGCTCGACCGCCTGCACAACCTGAGCATGGAACGGGCTGCTCACAAAGGGAACGATCATACCGATAAGATTCAGGCGACCGTTGAGCATGGCACGGGCGATATCGTTGGGCGTATAGTTGATGCGCTCCATCGCGGCATGGACCTTATCGCGGGTCTCTTGGCTAATATAGCCGCGATTATTAAGCACGCGAGATACCGTAGTAGGCGAAACCCCCGCCACCGCTGCAACTTCCTTGATGCCAGGCTTAGCAGAATCCTTAGAACGAGCGCCCTCGCGAGCCATAGCACCCTCCCCCATCAACATGTCAAACGTTTACATACGAACAAAGCATACCCCAACAACAGCGGGAAGACGGTAACAGCACAAGTAAGTAAACGACTCATCCAAATAATTAGGAGAGTTCCGCCTAAAGGGTGACTACACAGGACCCAGCCGGGGCTGTTTGGGCTACCTCCCAAAACATTCCGTAGGACGCAAAGAGGCTCGCCGCACGAAGTGCGCAGCGAGCCTCTTTGCATGTCCGAGGACGTTTTGGGAGGTAGCCCAAACAGCCCCAGCGATCCTGCGGGAGTTAAACCCCTTTAGAACTTGTCGTGGAAGGTACGCGAAATGACCTCGTCCTGCTGCTCCTTGGTGAGCGTGTGGAAGTTCACGGCATAGCCGGAAACGCGGATGGTCAGCTGCGGGTACTTCTCGGGGTGAGCCTGAGCATCGAGCAACGTCTCACGGTTGAAGACGTTGATGTTCAGGTGATGGCCACCCTTCTCGGCGTAAGCGTCGAGCATGTGGACCAGGTTATCGGCCTGAGTCTCGGAAACTTCAGAAACCTTCATAATGTGTCTCCTTCGATCGATAGGCACCGGCCGAAACCGGTGCGCTAATCAGTAATCGTTATTGTTAGTATAGCACTAACAATAGTTACTCGCCCAGCTGATCAAGGTCGATATCGCCAAAGAACACCTGGTCCTCCTTGCCGAGCGCACTCGGGATGATGGAGAAGGTGTTGGAGATGCCG
>JAXKGH010000048.1:0-26691 GCA_036550475.1 Collinsella sp.
GCCCGGGGCGGCGGGGGCGGCGTAGGCCGCGGGCCCGCACAGGGCCAGGGCGGCCGCGACCGCCAGCGCGGCGGCGGCACCGGAAATTCGTTTCGTGGAGCGTCTCATGGAAAATCCCCCTAATCTAGCAACGGTTTCCAAGTCTACTAGATTGGGGGGACGGGAACCAAGCTGCAATACCCCCAAGACACCCGTCTATAGGTCGTGACGTTGTCTATAAACAGGCTCACCGCCCGCGGAATAAAATTCGGCGCAAATCGTTTGAGCAGGCGACGCGCGGAAGGAGCGTGTAGGGCGGTAATATACTGACCGTCAGCCGCGGCATCCTCGCGGAAACCCATTTGTTGCCGGAACTATAGTCCCCGGCGCGGGCTCACCTTATCTCCCCGGCACGGGCTCGATATCCTCTCGGATATCTAATCGTCTTGGACTTTTACCCACCCAAGCACAGTACGGCTTTTACGTGCCGCCACGCAGAGCCTAGCCTGGAACTATTGTCTAAAACATAGGCCTTCAAAGCAACTTAGGTTCAAGTACGGACATGCAAATACGGGCACTGGATACAGGTCTTGACTGTCAATGGTTATCAATCGCATGTGTTTCTGGCAAATTACGCCCGTCTTATGCGTGCGATACAATCAGTCTCACCGAACACCAAACCAGCAACCCGAAGGGACCAACGTGTTAACAATTCACTATGGTGATATGGAAAACGTTATCTACAATACGTCGGTTTACTTCGATAACGTCTATTCGCCCCAGTGGTTTCAAGACGCCTTTGCTCAAAGGATTATTAAATCAATCGATAAAGGCAATGTCGTTGGACCCTGCGCAATAGACACCAAGATCCTAGGCATTATCCCTCCTGAAAGGCTGTCGGGAGGCACTAAGACGCTGTTGCTCATGTACTTCATGCCTCAGAACGTATACAACGCCACAACCTGCAGCGACAATTGCGCTTACTGGATTCTGAGAATTGCCACGCAAAAGGACTTAACCATCAACCTCTACCATCTGATGGATTTTGGAAACGGCAAGTTCACGGCTACCGTTGCAAACACGGGCGATGTCGTTCACACGATGTTCGACCTTGTCCCTATAGCCGCAAAATGCCTAAGGGAAACTCCTGACATGCACTTTCGTTAGGCTCTGTTAGACCAAGATTGACATACATATGTCATCACGGCGCCATATCGTTAGCCTCGTAGACCGCGGGGCAGCATGAACGCCGAGGACCTGGTAATCACCTTCAAGAGGGACATCGCGAGCCTCAGCAGGACCGAACGCCGCCGGCTCCGCCTACGAGGCCGAGCGCTCCCCGCGCTGCGGGTCCGCCGCGGTCGTGAAGAAGGGCAAATCAAAGAACGGCGAGCAGCGTTACCTCTGCCAGGATTGCGGCAGGACCTTCGGCATGGGCAGCGGGCACATCCTGGGGACGAGCAGGCTCCCGAAGGAGACCTGGATGGCCAATGCCGAGTGCTTCGTTCTCATGCTGCCCCTGCGCGAATGCGCGGGGCGCTGCCATGTCTGCCTCAAGACCGCCTACACCATGCGCCACAGGCTCATCGAGTGTCTCTCGGCCTACTCGCCCTCGTTCAAGACCGGGCGGGGCTGCGGCTGCGAGCTCGACGAGACCTACTTCCCCGAGTCGTTCAAGGGCAACCACACGAAGGGGTCATTTACGATGCCACGTCACTCCCGACATCGTGGCAAGCAGGTGCACAGGCGCGGACTGTCGCGCGAGCAGATCTGCGTCATGACCGGCGTGAACGACTCGAACGAGACGTTTCTCGAGGTCTCGGGACGAGGCATCCTGTCGAGGAAACGCGCCATGGACGTGCTGAGGGACCGCATCGCGTCCGCTTCCGTCGTGGCGCCGGACAAGGCGTCCGCCTATGTCGACGTCCTCGCGGAACTCGAGGTCGCCGCACACACGGTCCACGATTCCAAGGACCGTTCCGAGGGGACCATCAATCGGATCAACACCGTCCATTCGCTCCTCGATACCTTTATGAAGCCGTTAAAGGGCGTGTCGAAGAAGCACCTCGGCGCCTACCTCGCTTGGTTCAAGTAGCGCCGGACCTTCATGGCGACCGATTCCGGCACCGCCGAGCGCACGGTTGCGCGACAGCTCGCCAACGGCGTGTGCAGGAGCCGCATCCGTGGATATGTTCAACGTCCTGCCGCCCTAACAGAGCCAAATCAATCCAACAGTTTAGATAACGGGTAATGATTCGGGAACAGGGCGTTCGGCCGGATGGGACAGATGGATATGGAAAGAACGAACCCCTACGGGGCACACAAGTAGAGACAAACAATGGGGTCGCTTCGAGAAGCGACCCCATTGTTTGCACAATTGAATTAGGCGCTGAGACCAAGTTGAGTCAATCTTAGACTAACAGAGAGAAGCGCCGCCCAAGTCATGTACTATCCGCTCCAACTCGACAATGTAGGACTCAACCGAATCATCCGATGGCGAGACTTCTGCTCGAATAATGTGGTCCCATTTATACAGGAAATTTTCAACCTGTCGATCTGGGTCATTCTTCCACAGTGGAGCAAGTGCAATCAACGCCGCATCAAAAGGATTGAAGGAAAAATTATCAGCATCAATATAGCCACCCATACCGCCCCTGTCGCAGTCATATACACTTCTAACTATTCTCTCCAATTCAATAGCCTGATTATGATTCATAAAATCACCTCCCTTTCTACTCTTGATACCCCAAAATAGAGAGGAAAAGAGTTTCGATAACATTTATCCGGTTGAAAATCATACACAATCGCTAAACATCTGTTGATTTCCGATCTCAGCCGATCACATTAAACCGATAGGCCGTTCCGGCAGTTATCCGGACGCCCCCGCGGACCCCGTGGGCCCCGGGGGCGGCGTTTTCCCAGTTGGAGGAACGGTGGAGATGTGTTTCGATGGGTTCGGTGGCCATGCTTCGCCCTCCGCCTGACACCGCTTCCCAGACCCAGTCGGACGTTCGGTCCGCCTATTCCGTTTTACCTTAAGGATAGACCAGCGGGGTATCGCCCATCTCGGCGCGCGCAGGCTCTATGAGCCCCGGCGTCAGGTCGAGCATGTCGACGGGTGTTAATGATCACTAAAAAGAGGTCCGCGTGATCGCCGGCAATCGAGCACCGTGAGCACCGAAACTGAGCAGTTTGAGCAGAAGGGCCGTACCCCGGGAACCGAGAGCGCGGCCCTCGCCATACGGTTTCCCCGGGCGGACACTTTGGCGAGGCCGCCCGGGAAGGATGGGGAGATGACCGTGCCCCTGGACACAGTGAATGATATACGGTCGACGGAGGCAGCCGGACGCCCGGGGTTCAAGATAGCCCGGGCACTTCACCTGAGCCGCAACACCGTGGCGAAGTACGCCGACATAGAGGACATGTCACCCGCCGCAACGATACCCCAAAGGAGGGCCAGGCCGACGCTCGAGTAAATCTGAATCTACCCCATCCCCTCATCTATCGCCACGAGGAACTTAACCACTTCCCCAGTATGCACGCGAACTCCCGTCCGAACAATCGAATGACCCACCATAGTATCCGCGGCCCCCAAACAAGCAGCGAACTAGAACCGTTCGAGAATCTCCTCGGCATTCTCTCGCAGATAGATATTTAGGTCCGGCACGGCAAACTGCACGTAGCCCCTCTGTGGCGCCTGAATAACCTCTCTTTGTAGCAATTTTGCCCTAATAGAGCTAACCTCATTGGTCTTTTTACCCATGCGCCTAGCAATCTCGGATGATTTGGACTGTCGTTTGTCCTCGCACATCGCCAAAAGGTATTTGATATCGTTAGGCCCCAGTCCAGAAATCGCGGGCTCGTGAACAACATCGTGAAAACGAGCCTCTGCCAGCGCAATGCCTTCGGCAACATCGCGCTCGCTCACAATGGCACTTTTGGCACGATGCAAGTTGGCGCGCTGCCAAATGGAATAACCGACCAGTTGCACCAGATAGGCATAGCCCTTAGTGGCCTTAGCGGCTCTCGACAGAAGATTGTCCTCTATGGTCAAACCAGTCGCGACAAAGCTATCGCCCATAGAGAGCGCTACCTCCACCTGGTTGATAGGCGCCAGATCTTCGGGGAGGGCACGACGCAAGAACGTAAGCGCCTTGCCGTTAATAAGATCCATAACGCCGGCGGGTAAGCCGGCAAAGGCAAGTGCGATATCTACTTTTTCCCCGATCAAAAGCTGAACCGTAGACGCAATGGCACGCATATCGTCAATCGGAGCGTCCTGAACTTCATCGATGGCAATAAAAAGACCCTTGGATGACTTCGCTGCCGAGCATAGCAACTTTCTAAGGCTCGACTCTTTGGGCGCAACATCGACTTTCGCGGAAACAAAGCCGGCGTTTACGCCGACCGAAGCATTGGCCGCAAGGGTAGAATCAGCAACCTGATCCCTCAAGTCCAGCAATAGGTTAGGGCCAGCAGAAACAATAGCGGTCTTCCATCCAAGCTCTCGCGCACGATCCCTAAGATCGCAGAGCAAAACAGTTTTTCCGGAGCCTCTCGGCCCAGCGATGCGCATGAGTCTCGCAGGTGCACCTATTCCCGCATTCAAACTCTCGGTAAACTCAAGGGCGATATCATCACGACCAATTATACGCGGAGGCTCAGCGCCGGCAGTGGGACGAAACGGATTATGGAATACAGTGGCGCTCACTTGTTTGCCTCTCAAGACAATCGATTATTGGTCAATCTTATCTTTATAAGTTTATCGTAGACTACATCAGATTATATCGAGTTGTATAAGTCTGTATAAACGTATCGTGGAAGTATCGAGCTATCGTAATGTATTGCAGCAAATCGCCTAGACGTTGCTTTCTTCTCAGCTCATATCGAAAGTAAGTTGAGGACTTCCTAAAATCTAATTTCTAAAGCGAGAAATACTCGCTCTCAGCGGATAAGTTCGGCCCCAACCATGGATCGCCCGTCAAGAAGAACTCAGGCCAGCGTTGCATGAACAGAGCTTGCTCGCGTTTCCAGCGGCGCAGCTTTTCCTCGTTAGCCTCTTCCCTGCCGCGCGAGGTGAACTCGTAGTGGTACAGCTCGGCATAGGGCGTAAAGATGGTGCGGTAGCCCGCCTCCCACACGCGCAGGCAAAAGTCTGCGTCGTTAAAGCCGACGGCGAATTCCTCGTTGTAGCCCCCGACCTGCTCAAATACGTCACGTCGCACCATCTGGCAGGCGCCCGTTACGGCGCTAAAGTTGCCCGGACGCACAGCACGGGCAAGATAGCCCTCGCGCTTTGCCGAGAAGTCTTGGTTGGCATGGGCAAGTGCGCCGCGCACACCGACCAAAATGCCAGCGTGCTGCACCAGGTGGTCGGCAAAATAGAGCTTGGCACCCACCACGCCCGCATCGGGACGTTGCAGACAACCCATCATCTCTTCGATAAAGTCGGGGCTAATGACCTCGGTATCGTTGTTGAGCAGCAGCAGGTAGTCGCCCTTGGCGTGCTCCACACCAAAATTGATGATCTGAGAGTAATTAAACTCGCCCGGCCAGTACACAACGCGCGCGATGCCCTTGCCTTCTGATGCTGAAGCCACGCGTTCCGGCAGGGTTTCGTAATACGCAAACGTATCCGGGGCTTCGCTGTTGTTCTCCACCAAGACGATCTCATAGTTGGCATACGTGGCCTTCTGGGCAATCGACATCACACAGGCATCGAGCGCCTCAACGTGGTCCTTGGTGGGAATCACAATGCTCACCAGCGGCGCAGGCTCCGGCAGCGCATAGCGCATGCGATAGACAAACGGCGTCTCGGTCTCCTCGACCGTTCCGCAAATGCCCAGCTCGTTAAAGTGACGCTGCAGCGCAAGGCGCCCGGCTTCAATGGCATACGGCTTGCTATCGGCAGAGCCATCGGCGGTCGACCCCGGATGAACGCGCCAGTGATACAGCACGTGCGCAACATGCTCAAACCGCGCGCCCGCCGCAAGGCAGCGAAGCGTCAGGTCGTAGTCCTGGGCGCCCGCAACGTCTTCTGGGGACATGCCAATACGATCGATAAGCGCCTTCTCCACCATCAGGAAATGCGTCACGCAGTTATGGCTATAGAGCAGGTCAACGTTGAGTTTGGTCTTAAAGACCGGCTGGCCCCACTCCCCCGTTTTCTGGAACATGTCCTCGTCGCAGAACAGGACCTGGGGACGCTCGCCCTCGGCAGCCTTGTTCAGCGCGGAAACATACTGGAATAACGCGTCCGGTTCCAGAATGTCGTCATGGTCCAAGAACGCGATGTAGTCTCCAGTCGCCTGCTGAATACCAGCGTTGGTGTTGAGCACAATGCCGCCGTTGCCAGGCAGCTCAATACGACAAACCCGCTCGTCATTGGCGGCAGCCGCAAGATTGGCCACCGCATCCCATTCGGGCGAGGCGTCCATAAGCAGCAATTCCCAGTTGTCATAGCTCTGGGCTAGCACCGAGTCCAGCAGCTCGCGCAGGTAGACCCGATCTGTCTTGTAGCACGGCACCACAATGCTCACGAGCGGTCTATAGGCAAAGGCCGCCGAAGCGACACGCTGGCACGCCAAATCGGCCGGCTTTGCGCGATGCCGCTCAAACCAACGTCGATAAGCTGCGTCGTCTGCACGCGCGTCCTTCATGCGGTTCCAACTGTCGTCGACCATGCCGTTGTACAGGCGACCATCCATGGCGCAAAAACCGCTCTGAATCTGCTCTGTGGGATCACTCGCAATCGCGACAAAATCCCGTATATCCTGAGGCATCTCTACGCTCAGATACGTTTTATTGACGCGGCAACCGTTGCGCTGCGGCACATCGCCCTGCGATTCAAACACATGCACGGTGGCATCGATGACATTCATATGCGCATCGAAGATCTGGAGCTCAGGTGCGCACTGGAGGTCTCCAGCCCAGGTAACCTCATAGCGCCACACCGCGCCGGCGTCTGCCGGTAAATAACGAACGGCATCGATCTCATAGCGACCGCAGCACTCGCTGCGCTGTGCATCGCGAACAAGCGCACACATCGCAGGCTTTGCTTTGTAGTTAATCTTGGATTCCAGCTTGGCCACGCGGCTATCGAGGCGAATGGCGCCAAGCTTTTGGCCACCGGACACAAATGCAGCGTCGATCGCAGAGCCATCCAAAAACGGAAGCACCAAGACAGCGAGCTCGCGCTCGTAATCGGAAACGGAAGGGCAAAGCGCCAGCACACGGCCATGATCGACTGGGAACACCAGCGACGGCACACAAGAACCGCTCGTTGTCGCATGGGCAAACGCCTGAGAACCCTCCCGCTCGATAAGCGCGGCGACATCCTGACCGGCAAAACGAAGCAGCACAAACAGACGGCCCTGACTGCGGCAAAGTGCCAAACGCTTGATACTCATCTACACTTCTCGCTTTCCAAGGGCGTTCGCTGCCATGCGTTTGCAGGCACCCAGGCGCCCAAACCTCAAGACGTCGTAATCGAACATGAGCTTTTTGCACGCACGGGCATTGGGGGCCTTGCTGGCAAGCGCCGCACGCACCATAGCGGCAACAGACGGGGCACATTGCGCGAGCGCAGCATCGCTGCCCACGGCAGAACCGGCAAGTGCCGTGGCAACGGCAGCAAACACCTTGCCGCAGTCCGTACCCAACAGCCTGAGCGCATCGTACAGCACCAGATCGCACAGGAAATATGCCAGGTCATCGGCATGCTGGGCATCGAGACCATCGCGCTGCCAGTCAGCCAGCACCGCGGAGTAAATCTTCACGTGCTCTAGCAGGCGCGTCTCGTCGTCATAGCGCATGATGTCCATGAGCGAGCCCTTGCGCGCCACACGGTAGTCATACAGCTTGTTCGAGATAAGCGAAGTCTTGCACGAACGACCGTACACGGCAAAATCGAAGACCTGGTCCTCGCCATACTTAACGGTTTCGTCGAACACGATCCCGTTGCCCAGCAAAAACTCACGCTTGCAGGCGGTGCGCCATGCAAAGGGGCGAGACGCTTCCTTAAACAGCAGGTCGGTGCTATAGCCCTCAAATGACACATCGCGCGGGCTCAGCACATAGTTAAGCCACGGATACCCTGCCTCCAGCGGATACGGGTTCGCGCCAAAGGTCAAAACGTCGCAGTCCTCGCGCTCAAAGGCATCGACGATCACGCGGCATGCATCGGGCGTAAAGCGGTCGTCGGAATCCAAAAACGCGACGATAGGAGCCGAGGACGCAGCGATACCCGCGTTACGGGCGCTCGACAAACCACCGTTGGATTTATCAATCAGCGTAAAGCGCGCGTCCTTTTCGCAATAGGCAGCGGCGATGTCGCGCGACCCATCCGGCGAGCCATCGTTAACCAGCACACCTTCCCAACCGGGCATATCCTGCGCGAGTAGGGAGTCCAGGCACCATGCCAGGCAATCCTCCACCTTGTAGATGGGAACGACAACGGAAATCTTGGGGGTAACCATAATCACGCGCTCCTACTGTGCGGCCGGAACGTCATCAGGGTGCGGGTTGTCACCGTAAGTGCGCTGATACGTCAGCACGCGCCAGACCAGCGGCAGGCCGCCGATCTTAAAGTAGTGCTTAAACGTATTGAGCTTGCCCGGCTTCTTAAAATCAAAGCGCGAATCGATATAGGCGCGGGGCGACTTGACCATCAGGCGCAAGTCGGTCTCGCCACGCGGATCAAACAGCGACAGATCAAAGCGACCGGCATCCCAGTCGGCCTTGAGCTCGGACGAGGCTTTCTTCCAAAACTGCTCGCGCAGTTCATCGACCAGGCGCTCATCATTCCAACGGTACGTATCGACCTTCATGCGCATTAAAATACCCTGAAGCTGAGCCTTAAGCTCGGGGCGTTCATCCAAAAAGCGCTGCATCTCGGCGTATTCGTCGCACACGCAAAATACCTTGTTGGGCGAATTAACGGAGCTCTTCTCGTTATCCTGGCGATAGCACAAAATGGGGTCCGCAATAAACGCGGCACGCTCGGCGCAAGCCCAAACCTTAAAGTTAAAGCCTGCGTCCTGATACGAGGCACCCGGCGTGGGAAGGAACCGAATCTGATTGTCGTTGAGGAACTCGCGCCGATAGATAGCCGACCAAATGGAAGGTTTGCGGTAGAAGATGCCCGGGCGATCGACAGGGCGATACGCGGCGCCCGTCATATGCTCGTCGATGATCCCAAACAGCTCACGGCGCTCGCTGGGCGTGGACCAATACAGGTAAAAGTCGCCCTTCACCACATCGGCATTCTCAGCATCGGCCTTGGCGACCAGCTTTTGGAGCGAATCCTCAAACATAAAGTCGTCGGACTCAAGGATGCCCACGTACTCACCGCGCGCCATCTCCAGGCCGCGGTTCATCGAGTCGCCGTAGCCGCTGTTGGCTTTGTCGATCATCTTGACACGGGAGTCGCGCTCCATGTACTCGCGGATAATCGCCGGCGAGCTGTCGGTCGACCCGTCGTTGATACAGATGATCTCGATGTCCTTAAGCGTCTGCGCCACGGCGGAATCGAGGCACTCGCGCAGGTAGCGTTCGACATTGCAAATGGGCACAAGCAGCGAAACTTTAGGGGTATCAGAGATCTGCAAGAGAACCTCCTGTTGAATAGCGTGTAACAGGGTTATTTTAGCAGCCGAGTTGCGGCGGGCGGCAGCGCTTGGAATTAGATAAAGCGCTCCAGGCAGGCTTTGAGACCGCGAGTCGAAAGATAGAACAGCGTGGCGTCTGCCATCGAAACGCCCGAGGTCGTCGCAACGAACTTGTGGGCAACACGGCAAACGGCGCCCTTGGCAGGCATATCCGCCCACGCCGTTCCCAAAAACGTCGTGAGATCCATATTGACGCGAGCCGCCACGCGATGGAAACCATCGGCATCCAAGCGCGCCAGGTCGAACACAATAAGGTCCAAAAACCAAGTTATCAGCTCGCCGGGGCACAGGTCCAAAAGACCGTAGGCTGCCCAGTCCTCCAAGACCTCCTCGAGCATTCTCATATGGGCATCGAGCTTTTTGGCGCGAGCCTCGGCACTGTTGAACTCGTGCGTCGCCGATTCACTCTCCATCACGTAGTGGTAGAACTTGTCCGGCATGACGACGGTCCTGCGGGCAAGCGCATAAGCCGCAAATTGGAAGACGACGTCCTCGCCCAAAGCCAAACCGGGGGCGAAGCGAATGCCTTCGCGATTGAGCAGCTCGCGCGAAAAAGCCGCACGGCAGGCATAGGGCTGCGCATTCGAATGGAACAGCAGTTGGGGATCACGGGCGCCGAAGGTACCAGCTTTGGGGCTCATGAGTTGCTGGACACGTTTGGGGGCGGCATCGGCAGGTTCACAGACGCCGCCAAAAACGACGACCTCGGCATCTGACGACTCCATGGCATGCAGCACGCGCTCGACCGTCTGGGCATCGATGTAATCGTCGGCGTCCACAAAGAAGACAGTCTCGCCCTCGGCCGCATCGATACCGGTATTTCGAGCGCACGAGACACCCGCGTTTTCCTGGTCAATCACCAGTACGCGATCGTCGGCCTGCGCGATCTGGCGCAACACGTTCAACGAATCATCAGTCGAACCGTCGTTGACGCAGACAACCTGAATCGAACGCTCGGACTGGGCCAACAGCGAATCGAGGCATCGCTGAATGGAGCGCGACGAATTGTAGACGGGAACGACAATGGTCGCTTTGGGGGTCAAAGTCTCTCCCATGTCGACCTACCCCCTCAGCGATTCGATGAGGAAGGCAGCAACCACACCTGGGCCTCCAACCGAGGCGTAATACTTAGCACGCCCCAAGGCACCATCCGTCGCAAAACTCGGATGCTCGTCAACCCAGCCCTCAGGATCTTTGAGGATGGCAGCGAGATTTGCGCGCTTCCACGGCTTGAGGTCGTCAAGCGAAAAGTCCCCGGCGTCCAAGGCCGCTTGGAACTCCTTGGCCATCTGAACCAGGAACTCCTTATAGAACTTAGGCGCCAGGCGCACGTAGTTCCACATGTACGAATCGTACTTAATGAGCTGATTGAACTTGAGCATGCGCGCGACATCGCCGTTTGCGTGGTCGCGGGCATAATCCTCTCGAATCCAACGCTCAATCTCGGCATACTCGGTATTGACGCAAAAGACCTTAGCCGAAGAATTGACCGAGGAATTCTCGTTGTCCTGACGATACGACAACACGGCATCATGCAGGTAAACAGCCTTATCGGCGCACGCGATCACCTTAAAGGCGAATGACGTGTCCTGAAAGGATGCCCCCGGAGTCGGCAGGAACGTAATGCCGTTGCGCTCAAGAAAATCGCGACGGTACACGGCCGACCAAATCGACGGCTTTTGCTTAAAGAACTGAGTCGTATCGCTCGGATGCACCGGCTTGCCACAGTCCTTGGCTTTAAACATCTCGTGCAGCGAACGGCGCTCCTCGGGCTTAGACCAGTAGAAATCAAAGTTCGCCTTCGCGAAGTCGGCATTATTGCTATCGGCGGCCGAGACAAGCTTTTCGAGTGCGTCGTGCGCCATAAAGTCATCGGACTCCAAGATGCCAACGTACTTGCCACGCGCCATCTCCAGGCCGTGGTTCATCGAGTCGCCGTAGCCGCTGTTGGCCTTGTCGATCATCTTGACGCGCCCATCGCGCTCCATATACTCGCGGATAATCGCCGGCGAGTTGTCGGTCGACCCGTCGTTAATGCAGATGATCTCAATATCCTTGAGCGTCTGCACCAGGGCGGAATCGAGGCACTCGCGCAGGTAGCGCTGAACATTGTAAATGGGAATAAGCAGCGACAGAACAGGGCTGCCAGAGGCGTTAGTAGACAAATGTGCTCCTTAGGAAATACCTGTCGTTTCATGGTATCAAAGGGTCAGCGCGCCAGCGGGCGTTTATATAATCTATGGAGCTCGCAGAGGCAAACCGATAAGAAAGGACGTCATGCAGCCCAAAGCCGCACGCAACATATCCATCGAAGCGCTGCGTTTGGTCGCGGTCGTCGGCATCGCGGTGTTCCACACCTTTCAGTGGACCTTTCAAGCCGTCTGCGTCGGCGCCGTGGAATATGCCCCACTTGCGATGTTCCCCTATTCCGGCGTGCTCGGTTTTATTAACTTGCTTGGCTGCTGGGCCAACGAGGTCTTCTTTATGATCTCGGGCTATTTTCTCATCGCTTCGGCCGCGCGTGCTTGGGACGGTGGAGCAACGTGGAAGTCGCAAATGCAACGGACGGCGCAGCGCCTTGGCAAGGTCATTATGCCCACTGCGTTTTATTGCCTCGTGGCGCTCGCGTGGTCCACGGTCGTCTCCCCCATTCCCGATGTTACCCTCAACACGCACTACTGGTACACGCTAGGCCTTGAGTTTATCTGGGTCTATGCCGCTACGGTCTTCATGGCGCCATGGTTTGGACTGGCCAAGAGTCGACTCCCCCAGAAAACCCACACGACGACGGTCATCGCCGTTGGCATCTTCGCATTTGTTGTTAACGGGTATTTAGCCGCCATGAGCGCGACAAGCGGCGGTGAGTTTTCTTGGCTGCAGAAGCTCATGAGCGCCGTCACGTACGCTATCGCGTTTTTGATCGGCGGACTGCTCCGCGATGTAACCGACGCCATGGATTCGGACAGGGCGGGCGCCTTGGGCACGCGCTCGCTCGTGACGGTTTTGGCGCTCACCATCATCCTGGAAGGAGCACTCTCCTTCACCGGCGACCTCACGGCAATGGCAGTCCTCTCCTACAAATCGACCTCGCTGATCTCGTTTGCCCTCGCTGCCGCCTCCTTGCTCTTTGCGGCAACCCGACGCAGTGTCTCAGGCAATCCGCGGACTGCAGGTGTCACCGTCATCTTATCGACCGCCACGCTCGGTTTCTATGTGATGCAGTCGCTCACCAGTAGCCTGTGGCGTCCCATCTTCAATACGTTGCTCGCAAACATACTGGTCAGCCAAAACAGCCCGGCAGCTATATGCATCGTCACGGGTACCGTCATTAGCATCGTCTTTGCCTTAGTGCTCCTCATCATCGACGCAGCTAGAAGCCTTATCGCTCGCAAGCTCAAGCGACAATAGACACGCTGCCGTAAGACGCTAAAGCCGCTACAGCCGTGGCAGGTTCCTGCGTTTTATTCAAAGCTTGCCGCCAAGGTGCGCCGAGCCTTTACAATAGGACAGTCCCAAGGACGTATTCGATAGCTTCCGCGCAGCACTCGCCCGCCGCGCGTGAAAGGATATATTGCCCCATGCCTTCAACCCTCCCCGCTCCCATCGATAAGCTCGCCATCGTCGTCGTTACGTACAAGCGCCAGGAACTCCTGGCCAACTTGTTCGACTCCATGACCGAGCTCACGGCAACGCCCTGGCGCATCGTGATTGTCGATAACGAGAATTCGCGCGAGACCGAGGCCATGTGCACCGCATTCAACGAGCGCTTGGCCAACCTGTGGGGCATCGACACCGAGCAGCCCGACGCGCAGGGCGGCACCGACCGCGTCATCTACGCACCGCAGCTCGAAAACGGCGGCGGTGCGGGCGGCTTCTCCGCCGGCACTAAATGCGCCTACGACCTGGGCGCCCAGTGGTTCTGGGTGATGGACGACGACGTGCTCGTCATCCCCGAAGGCATCGAGCGCTTGGCCAAGTGGACCGACCGCTACGATGTCATCCAGGGTTCGCGCCTGGACTTCGACGGCGGCGCGTTCTTTTGGCAGTACCAACTGATCCTTTCGCTCGGCATTCCAAACCCTGTCGCCAAGTGGGATCTGGGTCCCAAGGGCTACCGCACCATGAACCAGCTGTGCTTTGAGGGCGGCATGTTCTCGCGCCGCGTGGTCGACAAGATTGGCCTGCCCGACGCGCGCTTCTTTATCTACGGCGACGATGCCTGCTATGGCTACGTGGCCAGCCAGCACTTCCCCGCCGCCGTTGTTGCCGACGTGGTTCTCAAGCGCGCCCGCGCTGTCTCTAACTGGGATATCGCCGGCAAGCGCCAGCTCAACTCTACGAGCGACACCAACCGTTACTACATCATGCGCAACCGCGGTTATCTGGCCCGCTACATGCAGATCTACGGCGACTATCACCCCGTGCTGTTCCGTCTGGGCAACGCCGCGACCTTCTGCAAGGAATTTATTCGCCTGGCCGCCGTTGACAAGTGCTTTAAGACCGGAATTCCGGCGCTGCGCCGCGGCATGAAGGACGCCCGCAAGATCATCAAGGACCCCAACTGGAAGCCCATGCCGCCCATGAAGGACACCGAGTAACGGAAGTCGGAAACACCTCGGCGCTTAAAGCCGCTGGCACACCGTAGCCACATGCTGCCCATCAAAACCGAACCCCCAGCGCATGCGACCCACGCCGGGGCGTGGCACACGGATTTCGTCGATGCCGTCGCGCTCTATGTCGAGTAGCGACTGCACGGCCAGCAATTCCAGGCCCAGCGCATCCACATCGGGGTCATACATCAAGTTAATCGTTATCAGCGGGCGCTCGTCCAGCATGCCAATCGTGTCTGCTACGTCGAACACGGCACCCGTAGGGAAAACCTGGATGTCCCAGCGACCCGCGCCACACTTTCGCCTCGAGGCAGGATTGGCATAGCCCGGCAAGCCAAAGCAGAGCCCCTGCAAGAGCAGATGATATGGCAGCGGCTTATCTGGGTCGGTCTCACCGATTCCAGCATCCCCCAGGATGCGGCTTAGCGCCCGCCTCACGGTATCCTCGTTCCCACGGCACAGCCCGTCGCGAAACGCATCGACGTCTCGAATGTCTTCGGCAGCGCACTCAAACCACTCAATAATCACTAGACGCAAGGCCTGGCGAAGCTCGTTATTGGGCAATCGCAAAGCACGGAGGCGATCGCCATGCTCTGGCTCCTCAGTCATATCCGTCGTGAGAAAACCGGACAGATACAGCGCTGTCCACATGCCATCGTCAGGCGAGAAATCTGGCTCTGCAGTGCCCAAACAAAGCGGGACCTCAGCGCACCCATGGGCCTCGAGCAAATCAAACAAGACCGAAAGGCGGTCGAGATTCCACCCGGCAACTACCCTACTCAGGCAATCCGCATACCCATACAGATCGGCGCGCACAGGCGCCGTGCAGCCTCGGTCCAGAAAACCGATCACGCGCGCCGGACTCGAGCAATAGGCCCTGCCAAACCGATATCCCTCGAGCCATTCACGCGCATCCTCCAGGTATTCCTCGCGCCCAGCATGATTCAACAGAGCCTGGACCTCGGCATCCGAAAAGCCGAAACAACGGTCACACCAGGTCGAAAGCGGCGTCGTCAGACAATACGAGCAGCCATGCAAAGAAAGCGCCGCTTCGGCAGGGCCGGGACATTCCCCCATCAGACACGTCAGCCGCAACGAATCGCGCGCAGTGGCAATGACCTCGAAAAGCACGCGATCAAATATCCCTGCCGGATCGGCGCCGGAAGCGACCCTCGCGCTCGCACGGCCCAACCACGCCGCGTCGTACCCATCAACGAGCAATACAACCTGCTCATCGCAGGCCATCTCCAGCAGCTCAATGAGCACGCCAAGCACCGAGGCGACCTCGTCCTCGCTCGCCGCGCCACGCGCAACACGTTCGATGTGACGCACCTTGTCTCGAGCTAAATCCGGAGCCTCCAAAAGCGCCAGCAGGCGGGCGCACTCGTCCGAAAGAGCATCGCGCACGACGTCGGCAATAGCGGCGCCACGCCTCGCAGCGCCAGAAAAATCCAGCGATATCACCGGATAGCAAGCGTACTCATCCCGATAGCGCCCGCCGTTCGCATCCCAAATCTGAGCATCGGCAAACAAACGCTGACCAGAGCGACCGACCGCTGGACGCTCCAGAAAAGCCCTGAGCATCGACAAGTTCATGCTCTTGCCAAAACCCTCGGGTCGACAGCACACCACAACGGACGCGTCGCAGTCCAACACATCGGCAATAAACATGGTCTTGTCAACCAGCATGCAGCAACCAAGGGCCTCCGCATAGTCGTGCATGCCAATGGGCAAAACCGCATCGTCGGCACAGCCGATCAAGCGCACGCCAAAGCCAGCAGCACAATCAACATTTGCCTGTTCAGACACCAAAACGTTCCCCCTAAATCGCTGCACGATGCCAATTGTAATGACCGCCTCGCGCGTACCGACGACGCCGGGCGAACATATCGGGCAACGGTAGCAACAAGAGGTGTGAGGGGGCATAACTAATCGTTGCACAACAAAACGGGGCCCGATGCATTCGCACCGGACCCCGTCCCAAATCTTTAGTTATCTAGCAACCAAGAGGCTACTCCTCCGAGCCGTCCTCCCCAGAAGCCTTCTTCTGCTGATCGAGCTTATGCTTACCACTTACGATAGACGTAGCGCCCAGCGTGGCCAAGCTTGCACTGGCAAGGCTCGCCATCACAATCAGATCGCCCGTCTTGGGCATGTTGCCACCCGAGGACTTTGTAGTTGTAGTCGTCGTGGTTGTAGTGGTCACCGCCTTGGAGTCATTTTGCTCTTGACTCTTGTTGTCGGTGTTGCCCTTACCGCCGTCCTCGCCCTGCTGCTTTCCGTCCTCGGTCTTGTCCTTGCTCTCGTCCTTCTTCTCAGATTCAGACTTCTTATCCTCGTCCTTCTTCTGAGCGGATTTGTCGTCCTTCTCCTCAGAGCTAGAACCCTTATCAGATTCGGTCTTCTCGGAAGCCTTGTCCTTGGAGTCGCCCTTTGCGGCCTCGGTCTTTTCCGTGGAAACCTGATCAGAGTTGTCCTTGTTCTGGGTCGAGCCATTATTGACGCCAGCCATCAGCGAAGAGCCCAGCGTAGAACCGAGTTGCACGGAGAAAGAAGGCTTCTTGTCCGGCGAAGCAACAGGGGCGTCCGGCGCCTTATTCGAGTCGTCCTTGGAAGCATCGGAATCAGGGGCTGCGTCAGAGCCGGAGCCGTTGTTAGAGCCGGTGTCAACGGACGAATCGCTCGAGCCGGTAGATGAGTTAGAGGTGTCAGCGCCAGTCGAACCAGAAGCGTCGCTGTCCGTATTGCCGGCAGAGCTTGAAGGCGAATCGCCCGCAGCAGAGCCGTTCAAATTGGAGCCGTTCGGGGTAGAGCCGTCGTTGGTAGTGCCACCAGCAGAGCCATTACCGTCAGCATCGGTCGAGGGCGCATCCATCCTGTCATCGTTGGCGTCGTCACTCGAGTCGTCATTCGAATCAGGTGTCGGCGAGGGCACCGGCGTAGGCTCGGGCTGCACGGGCGTCGCAGCGGCAGCCTCATCCTCGGCGATAAAAACCAAGCAGTCCTTCAGCTCATTCTTATAACGATTCTTCCAGCCCTCATGATACTGGGGCTGACTTGAAAACTTGGTGGCGACATTGTTGACCACGCTATTGGAGAGCGCCGTCACAAACTCGCGGTCGGACATATCGTTGGAAAGATTCGCCCAGCGGAAGAAGTCTCTGCAGCCACCGGTGCCGCACATGTTGGTGATGCTCCACACCATGCCCTTGACGCAATCGGCGCGGCCGGAGATGTCAATGCCAAGAGCGCTCTTAAGCCACGCCTCGGTCACCGCATAGTACGAGTTGTACGCATACGCATCCTGCAGAGCCGAAAACTCAGCAGGGTCGATGTTATAAGCGCCCTGGAAGGCCTCCTGCGCAATACGGGCCAACTCGGTGAGCTGGCCGTTCTCGTACATGGCATTGCTCATGTTGGAAATCTCGCTGCCGCGATCAATCGCATCCTTGAGCATGCTGTATTTTTCGGGGTTGTAGTTGTAGGCCTGCTTCATAAACGGGATGAGCGACCAACGACGGTCGAACTGGTAATAACCCAGCGCGTTGTAGCCGTCACCATACGAAAAGCCCTGGTTATAGTTGCCATGGCTCTCATATTTGGTGAAGTACTTCATCTCGGGAGTCACGTTGACAAACGAAACGCCCTGGACCGACCTCAGCACGCCCGAGAAGGACTGTTGGGTGTAAAGACCCTTATCGATATCGGTGGCATCCGAGGCAACGCCCGGCGTGGGCTCCTCGGCAGCGGCGGGTGCCGGCGCGGAAACGGCGCCAAACGAAAGCGCCAGCGTCAGACCCGCGACAATAGCAGAATGCTTGGGCTGCATAAGATCCTCCCTGCATTGGTGTAGTTAAAGTTCAGTTTGCAAAGATAAAAGTAAGTATTGCAGCTCGCCCGTTGTTACACAACAACCCCTCGGTAAACGGCAACAACCCTCCGCGAAATCTTAAGTAATTAAACAAACTGGTCGTCGGGCGCCATCAGAAGCTCGCCGTATCGCTCCATCAGCCCGTCCCTCAACTGACAGAAAGCGGGGATATAGACGTTCAAGATGCGCTGAATCAAATCTTGAGCGAGCTTGTTGTCGTAGATATGGACGTTCGTATTGCGGTCTCTGAGCATGTCTAGCCAGGCCGCCTCATCAATAAAGTCGTAGAATCGGTACGACTCCTTCAAGATGGCACGAGGAGACCCCGACGCGGCAAGCGTGGCGCCCTCATACTCGAGCAGACGCTTAAGGAGCTTCCAGCTCAGTTCAAATTGAAGATTGAACTTATTAATCAATCCACTCTGAACAAAATCATTGTTGAGATCCTGATTGGGCGCATCCTCAAGATTCGCCAAGGCGCTAACAAAGTTCTCATATTTTTTCATACAGAATCACACCATCCCTGGCAATCTCATCGAGCAATTGCTGCGATAGGGACTCGTCGAGATTGACGACATCTACATCTAAAAGAGTATCAAGATGTTCCTCGATCAAATATGAGAAACGGCCGAAATCCCGGCAACCTGCTACGGCGATGTCAATATCGCTCTTGGGCAAGTTGTCGCCTCGAGCACGAGAACCAAACAACACGACCTTCTCGGCGTCACATTCCCGAGCAAAAACTTCGATTTGCTTGTACACCTTGTCGAGAGATGCCATTTGCACCCCTACAGCTTGATGTCAAAGTTGATCTCGGGGACGGCGGCCAGGTCGGCCAACGTCACGCCGTCGACGTACTTTTCGATCACGTCATCCAGACCGCGCCAGAACTTGACGGTCGAGCACAAATCGCTACGGGCGCAGCTGTTGTCGATGCCATCGCACGCCACCGGAGCCGTGCTGCCCTCGACGGCACGCAGGATGTCGCCGGCACGCACCTCGGCGGGGTCCTTGGCCATCATGTAGCCACCGCCCTTGCCGCGCACGCTTTTAAGCAGGCCCGCCTTCATGAGCGGACGGACCAGCTGCTCCAGATACTTTTGCGAGATATGCTCGCGGTCGGCGACCTCGCGCAGGGCAATCTTGCCCTCGGCGTCACCAAGCGCTGCGATATAGATCATCAGCCGGAGGGCATAGCGGCCCTTAGAAGAAATGAGCATACCTACCCTCCCATCGCATCTGGGACAACATAACCAGCTTTGTTTGTCCCAAATCTTAAGTAAATGGGACAAACACAACAGGTTATTTTGTCCCAGAATTTGAAAAGTCGAGTGGATTAGTCGGGTTTTCCCTTGACTAACGCCGAACCCATAGTAACTTTATTCCGAGAAGATTCCTAGGGTTTAGTACACCTATGAGTACACCATATACAGAGAGGGACAGCATGAGCGCAAATCCGCTGCTTTCCATCGAAGGTCTGACCGCCTCCGTGGACGAGAAGACCATCCTCCACAACGTCAACCTCAACGTCGCCGCCGGCGAGACCCACGTGTTGATGGGTCCCAACGGCGCCGGCAAGTCCACCCTCGGCCACCTGGTCATGGGCGACCCCGTTTACACGGTCAACGACGGCCGCATCGTCTTTGACGGCCAGGACATCACCGAGCTCACCACCGACAAGCGCTCGCGCGCCGGCCTGTTCCTGAGCTTCCAGGCCCCGGTCGAGATTCCGGGCGTGCCGCTGTCGAGCTTTTTGCGCGCCAGCATCGCCGGCCGCCCCGGCCTGAAGATGAAGGGCAAGGAGTTCCGCCGTCGCGTCAAGGAACTCGCGGCCGAGCTCAACATGGATACCGCCTACCTCAACCGTGAGCTGGGCGTGGGCTTCTCGGGCGGCGAGAAGAAGAAGGTCGAGATGCTCCAGCTTTTGCTGCTGCAGCCCAAGCTCGCCATCCTGGACGAGACTGACTCCGGCCTGGACGTCGACGCCCTGTCCACCGTCAGCCACGGCATGGACGCGTATCGCAAGAGCTGCGACGGCTCCATGCTCATCATCACGCACAACACGCGCATTTTGGAGCACCTGGATGTCGACCGCGTCCACGTTATGGTCAAGGGCCACATCGTGCGCGAGGACGACGCCTCGCTCATCCCCTGGATCGACAAGAACGGCTTTGAGACCTTCGAGCGCAAGGCCGCCGAGCAGCGCGCCCAGGCCGAGTCTGCCGCTGCCGAGCAGCAGGCGTAAAGGGGCGACGCAATGACCAAGAACCGCACCGAGGTCGCGGACATCGACCGCAGCCTCTACGACTTCACCTATGGCGAGGAGGGATTCGAGCGCCTCGACGCCGGCATCACGCCCGACATCGTGCGCGAGATCAGCGCCAAAAAGGACGAGCCGCAGTGGATGCTCGACCTGCGCCTCAAGTCCCTCGAGATCTTCAATCGTTTTCCCGACCCGACGTGGGGCCCCTCCATCGAGGGCCTGGACATGGACAACATCGTCACCTACGTCAAGCCCAACACCGACCAAAAGCACGACTGGGAGTCGGTGCCCGACGACATCAAGAACACCTTTGAGCGCTTGGGCATCCCCGAGGCCGAGCGCAGCTACCTGGCGGGCGTCGGCGCGCAGTACGACTCCGAGCTGGTCTACCACAACATGCAGGACACAGCGTCCAAGATGGGCATCGTCTATTCCGGCATCGAGGAGGCCCTACACGACCCGCAGTGGGAGCCGCTCATCCACGAGAAATTCATGACGCTCATCCCGCCCACCGACCACAAGTTTGCGGCCCTGCACGGCGCCGTGTGGTCGGGCGGCTCGTTTGTCTACGTTCCCAAGGGCACCAAGTTGGACTTCCCGCTGCAGAGCTACTTCCGCCTTAACGCCAAGGGCGCCGGCCAGTTTGAGCACACGCTCATCATCGTCGAGGACGATGCCGACCTGCACTTTATCGAGGGTTGCTCCGCGCCCAAGTACAACGTGGCCAACCTCCACGCCGGCGCTGTGGAGCTCTTTGTGGGCAAGCGTGCGCACCTGCGCTACTCGACCATCGAGAACTGGTCCAAGAACATGTACAACCTCAACACCAAGCGTGCGCGCGTGGACGAGGACGGCGACATCGAGTGGATCAGTGGCTCCTTCGGCAGCCACGTGGGCTACCTCTACCCCATGAGCGTGCTCAACGGCCGCCGCGCCCGCTCGAGCTTTACCGGCATCACCTTTGCCGGTGCCGGCCAGAACCTCGACACCGGCTGCAAGGTCGTACTTAACGCGCCCGAGACCTCGGCAACCGTCGAGACCAAGGGCATCTCCAAGAGCGGCGGCATCCAGACCTTCCGCAGCTCTATCGTGGCCACGCCCAAGGCCGAGGGCTCCAAGGCAACCGTGAGCTGCCAGTCACTGATGCTCGACGACCAAAGCCGCTCCGACACCATCCCCGCCATGGACATCCGCGCCAAGAACGTCGACGTCGGCCACGAGGCCACCATCGGCCGCATCGGCGACGATAAGGTGTTCTACCTGATGAGCCGCGGTATCTCGGAGGAAGAGGCCCGTACCATGATCGTCAACGGCTTTGCCAACCCGGTCTCCAAGGAGCTACCGCTGGAGTACGCCGTCGAGATGAACAACCTGATCAAGCTCGAGATGGAAGGAGCGATCGGATAATGAAACAGACCACGAACACCGCTGCTACCACCCTTGAACAGGTCAATGCGATGCCGGCTGCCACTTGGGGTTGGCTCAAGATGAACCAGACCAAGCTCGAGCTCTCTGACGAGCTTGCCGCCGCTCCCGCCGAGACCGTTAAGGTTGAGGGCTTGGACGAGCAGTTTGCTGGCGTGGCAGACGCGTTCGACGCCGCCATGGACGCCATGGCCGAGCGCTTCCCCGAGCGCCGCGCCTCCGCCCCTGGCGATGCCGCCGACCGCGCCCGCATCACGCCCGAGACCGAGCTTGACGTGCCCGCCACCTCCGTTTACCAGGCCGGTGCCATTAAGCTGGAGGAGGAGCTCTCCCCCGCTGAGGCCTTCGAAACCGGCATGGGCGAGGCCGCCTACGCCTACTTGGCCGAGCACGCTTCCAAGCGCATCGTCATCGATGTGCCCGCATACCAGCACGGCACGGTTACCGTGCGCGTGAGCGGTGTCGATGCAGCCGCGGCCATCGCCGCCATCGATGTCGTCGCCCGTCCGCAGGCAACGCTCGACCTACGCATAGCCCTGGACTCCCCCGTTGCCGGCCAAGGCGTCGTGGGCTCCGTGCTACGCGCGTGCGCCCACGAGTACGCCACCGTCAACGTGACCTGCACGCAGACGCTCGACGATAGCTGGATCGCGCTCGACGACACCGGCCTGTTCCTGGACGAGGGTGCGCGCGTCAACGTGCAGCACACCGTCCTGGGTGCCGGCGCCAGCGCCACCGGCCTTGCCGGCGACCTGCTGGGCGATACCGCCAAGGTCACCATCGATACTGACTACCTGGGCGCCCGAGAGCAGGTGCGCGACTTTAACTACGAGCTGCGCCACCGCGGTCGCAAGACCGAGTGCGAGATCGACGCCAACGGCGTGCTGACCGGCACGTCCAAGAAGGTCTACCGCGGCACCATCGACCTCGTGCACGGCTGCAAGGGTGCAACCGGCACCGAGCGCGAAACCGTGCTGCTCGCCAACAAGGGCGTCGACAACAAGACCGTCCCCGTCATCCTCTGCGACGAGGACGACGTTGCCGGCAACCACGGCGCTACGATCGGCCACGTCCGCGACGAGCAGCTGTTCTGTCTCGCCTGCCGCGGCCTTGACCAAAACGCCGCCGAGGACCTGTTCATCCGCGCCAAGCTGGAAGACGCCGCGCTTTCTGCCACCGACGAGCGCACCCGCGCCGCCGTCGTCCGCTTGGGCAACAACCTGATCGACAACTTTGAAGAGGAGCTCGCATGATCGACACCGAGCACGTTAAATGCGACACCTGTACCGCACCGGAGCCTATGGAGCTCGACGCCAGCGACGAGGCCTCGCGCGGCTGGCCTACCGTCGACATCGAGACTAATCCCTACAAGGCGCAGTTCCCGCTGTTCCAGCAGCACCCCGAGATCGCCTTCCTCGATAGTGCCGCCACCGCGCAGCGTCCTGCCTGTGTGCTCGACGCCGAGCGCGACTTCTACCAGCGCATGAACGCCAACCCTCTGCGCGGCCTGTACTCGCTGTCCGTCGAGGCCACTGAGGCTATCGCGAAGGTGCGCCAGCAGATCGCCGACCTCATCGGCGCTGCCCAGGCCAACGAGGTCGTCTTCACCCGCAACACGAGCGAGTCGCTCAACCTGGTCGCCAAGAGCTTTGCACCCACAGTCCTCGAGCCGGGCGACGAGGTCGTCATCACCATCATGGAGCACCACTCCAACCTGATTCCGTGGCAGCAGGTCTGCCGCGAGACCGGCGCCAAGCTCGTCTACCTCTACCCCACCAAGACCGGTCAGCTCACCACCGAGGAGGTTCTTGCCAAAGTTGGTCCCAAGACCAAGATTCTGGCCGTGGGTCAGGTCTCCAACGTGTTGGGAGTCGAGAACCCAGTCAAGAACCTCGGCAAGCTCGTGCACAAGTATGGCGGCTACCTGGTCGTCGACGGTGCGCAGTCGCTGCCGCACATGCCGGTCGATGTGGCCGACCTGGGCGCCGACTTCTTTGCCTTTAGCGCACACAAGGCTATGGGCCCCATGGGCATCGGCGTGCTGTGGGGCAAGATGGACCTGCTCAACGCCATGCCGCCCATGCTCACCGGCGGCGAGATGATCGACTCTGTTACCGAGCAGGACGCCGTCTGGGCGCCCGTTCCCGAGAAATTCGAGGCCGGCACACAGGACGCCGCCGGCATCTTCGCCACGGGTGCGGCACTCGACTACCTGGTCAACACGGTGGGTTACGAGAACATCCAGGCACGCGAGCAGGCACTCGTCCACTACCTGATGGGCGAGCTCATGCAGCTCGACTTTGTCCAGATCATCGGCTCCATCTATTGGGACAACCACCACGGCGTTGTGAGCTTTAACGTCCGCGGCATCCACCCGCACGACGTCGCGAGCATCATGGACATGGACGGCGTCTGCATCCGCGCCGGTCACCACTGTGCACAGCCGCTGCTCACCTGGCTGGGCGTCGAGAACCTTGCCTGCTGCCGCGCCAGCGTGGCCTTCTACAACGACAAGGCCGACATTGACAAGTTCATCGCCGGCCTGCATCACGTTTGGAGCACGTTCAATGGGTAATCTGTACACCTCCACCACATTTATGGAGCACAACTCGCACCCCGACTACAAGTACGAGATGGATGCTCCCACGCACGAGCACGACGGCATCAACCCCAGCTGCGGAGACGAGCTCACTCTGCAGCTGCGTGTCGAGAACAACGTGATCGAGGAGGCCTCCTTTACCGGCCACGGCTGCGCCATCAGCCAGGCCAGTGCCGACATCATGGCCGATCTCATCACCGGCGAGACCGTCGAGGAAGCTCGCCGCCTGGCAGAGCTCTTCCTCGCCATGATCCGCGGCGAGAAGCTCTCCGAGGAGGACCTGGAAGACCTGGACGAAGCCGCCCAGCTCCAGGACATCTCGCACATGCCCGCCCGCGTCAAATGCGCCGAGCTCGCCTGGCGCACCCTCGACGGCATGCTCGAAGGGTAAACTATCCAGTAGCGGATGCCCCAGATCAAAGGGTTTGATTGCCGAGCCGCCCAATACGGGTGGCTCGGCTTTTTCATAACGCCTCGGACACACAAAGTTCGCGCGTCCGGCGCTCGCCCTGTCATTTACCGAACAGCCAGCCGCAAACACGGACGTTTTCCACAGCACCAACGGCTAGCGACAGAGCCACGGGCACCCCAAGCAACGCCCCATGCCCCGTCCTGCTGGGCTCCGGTTCGCTTCGCGCCCGCCACAGACGGGTCCCATAGGGTGCGGCGTGCATTTTTGCGAGTTTTCAGCACGCCAAGTTGCGTGTATACGCATTGAAAGCGTTAATTAACGTCTCCAGGCACCTTTATATTGCGTTTTAGAACAAACATCGCGGTCTGATGGGCCTCAGGCATGTGCTTCGAGGGCACATCGGCAGGCATAAATAGCTTCGGGACCCATATATTTCAAGATTACGGCGGTCCTGACAGCACCACGATGCTGAAAACTCCGCTTTTTGCACGGCGTGGACGGGGGTAGGCGCGGGCAAAACCGGACTGAGCCGTAATTTTATGCAAGACGACAATCGTTCTATGCATATCAAGAAGTGCGGACAGCGTACCAAGCATTTAGAACGCTGGTTGCGGCGCATGGACGACCCCATCTGCGGTGCACAGACAGCCCTACATCACGTTTCCGCCAGCCCGCATTGCCGTTCGCGCACGGGCGCGCACAATACGAGAGACGGTACTTTTGCCAATCCCGGTATACCGCTCAATCTGGCGCACCGTGAAACCGGCATCGTGCAATCCAACAACTACGGCATTGCGCTGCGCCGACGGCGCATCTTTAACCCCGTGGAGCGAAACCCCGAGGCTCTTCGCCAACTTGTCGGCAAAGGCGTGCCGTTCCCACTCCGTCTCTTTCATATCGCACAGCGCTGGCTCGCCGCCGTCGGGCGTCGAAAGCGAATGGGCAATAAAGCCCTTGGCAGAACCAAAAAGCTCAAGCACGCAAGAAGGATCGGTAAATCCCCTCGTGACATCAGCCGCATCACTGTCGTAAGCGCGCAGATGCTCCGCAAAGCTGCTCCAGGGATAACGCTCGATTAGGCTAATACCCGCCTCCTGCGGATTGGCGTACACGGAGCGAATAGCCTCCATCACCTGCCAGTCGGTATCGAGCGAGCGGCGCTCAAAACGCTCACGAAATAGGCAGCCCGCGCGCCCAGTGCGCTTATTGAACCGACGAGCATACGTCAACAGCAGCCGCTGCATAGCAGCGCTCATTTCGTCCTCGTAATCCAAAAGCACCAGATCCACGTACTCGCTCATGAGACACCACGCCACAATCGTCACCTGGGCATCGCGGCAGCAGTCGCGCATCAGTTCCAAAAACTCCCACCGGTCCTCGTTGCTCTCAAAGATCAACTGCCCGCCCATACCGCGGGCACAAACATGGTAAAAACCGGTGATCGTTTTCCAAACGCGCTGCATGGCGCTCCCTTCGCCGGGATCTGCTTACCATCCAATACATCACGATTGAAACGTGCCATCAAAACATTCACGCAAAATGGCACCCGTCGACGGTAAAAGGCGGCAAACCGACGGCGAACGGCAACATAGCCACAGGTCAGGAAACGCACCGTTAGCAAAAGCTTGACCACAACCGAGCCCCTTCAACGGACCGCATAACCACAAACAGCTTGGTTAAATCGTTTCAATTGAAAGTTCCGCGCTTCTCGCTACGAAAACTAAGCCGTTCGCCGAATATTCCGTGCATTTCGCGGTATTATAGGGGCTGCATGTCATGTCCCTTTCGAAGGGTCGCCCGGCAATCGCCAGCCACGACCCCCAGACGGGACGCCAACACGATAGAGAGGAGAGGCATGCAGTAC
>JAXKGH010000049.1:0-4295 GCA_036550475.1 Collinsella sp.
GACGGGCACCGAACACGGGGTCCAGGCCACCCACGGCGAGCATCTGCTTGGCCGCCGGGGTGATGGCAAGCGTCATGCGCTCCTTGGCCAGGCGTGCGCGAACGTCGGCAAGCTGGATGTCGACGATCTTCTCGATCTGCGCCATGCCGAGCGGATGGAACACCACGATATCGTCGATACGGTTGAGGAACTCGGGGCGGAAGGTCTGAGCCATGGCGGCGTCGACCTGATGGCGCATCTCCTCCTCGTCCTTACCGGACAGATCGGCGATGGCCTTGGAGCCCACGTTGGACGTCATGATGATAATCGTGTTCTTGAAGGACACCTGGCGGCCCTGGCCATCGGTCAGACGGCCGTCGTCGAGCACCTGCAGCAGCACGTTGAAGACATCTGGATGGGCCTTCTCCATCTCGTCGAGCAAGATCACGGAGTACGGACGACGGCGCACGGCCTCAGTGAGCTGGCCGCCCTCGTCGTAACCCACGTATCCCGGGGGCGCACCGATCAGACGCTGGACGCTGAACTTCTCCATGTACTCGGACATGTCGATACGCACGAGCGCGCGCTCGTCGTCGAACAGGCACTCGGCAAGTGCCTTGGCGAGCTCGGTCTTGCCCACGCCGGTGGGGCCCAGGAAGAAGAAGCTGCCGATGGGCTTGTCCGGATCGGAGAGGCCCGCACGGCTGCGGCGCACAGCCGCGGCGACGGCGGAGACGGCCTCGTCCTGGCCGATGACGCGCTTATGCAGCTCACCCTCCAGGCCCTTCAGCTTGTCGAGCTCGCCCTGCATCATCTTGGACACGGGCACGCCGGTCCAGGCACTCACGACCTCGGCGATCTCATCGGAGGTCACCTGCTCGTTGAGACCCTCGCCGTCCTTCTGCTTTTGTGCCTCGAGCGCAGCCTCGGAATCCTGAATCTGCTGCTGCAGACCCGGAATCACGGAGTAGCGCAGCTCGGACGCACGGCCCAGGTCGCCGTTGCGCGTCGCGCGCTCCTCTTCGCTTCTGGCCTCGTCGAGCTGACCCTTAAGCTCCTGCACGTGGTCGATGGCGTTCTTCTGGTTGAGCCAGCCGGCCTTTTGCACGTTGAGCTTTTCTTGGACCTCGGCGATCTCTTGGCGCAGGGCCTCCAGACGCTCCTTGGAGGCGTCGTCGGTCTCCTTCATGAGCGCCTGCTCCTCGATCTGCAGCTGGGTGAGCTGACGCGTGGTGGCGTCAATCTCGACCGGCATGCTGTCGAGTTCCATGCGCAGGCGGCTTGCGGCCTCATCGACCAGGTCGATGGCCTTGTCGGGCAGAAAGCGGTCGGCGATATAGCGATCGGAGAGGTCAGCAGCGGCCACGAGCGCGCTATCGGTGATGTGCACACCGTGGAAGATCTCGTACTTCTCCTTGAGGCCACGCAGGATCGAGATGGTGTCCTCGACGGTAGGCTCGCTCACCATAACGGTCTGGAAACGACGGGCGAGCGCCGCGTCCTTCTCGATGTACTTGCGATACTCGTCGAGCGTGGTCGCGCCGATCGCGTGCAAGTCGCCACGGGCAAGCGCCGGCTTGAGGATGTTGCCGGCGTCCATGGAGCCCTCGGTGGCACCAGCGCCCACGATGGTGTGGAGCTCATCGATGAACAGGATGACCTTGCCTTCGGACTTCTGTACCTCCTTGAGCACAGCCTTCAAGCGGTCCTCGAACTCGCCGCGGTACTTAGCGCCGGCGACCAGCGCGCTCATGTCGAGCTCGATAAGGTCACGGTCGCGCAGGGTACTCGGCACGTCGCCGGCCACGATACGCTGGGCGATGCCCTCGACGATGGCCGTCTTGCCGACACCCGGCTCGCCGATGAGCACGGGGTTGTTCTTGGTGCGGCGGGACAGGACCTGAATGGTGCGACGGATCTCGTCGGTACGGCCAATGACCGGGTCGAGCTTGCCGGCGCGGGCAAGGTCGCAGATATTGCGGCCGTACTGTTCCAGCGCCTCAAACTGGGTCTTGTCCTCGGCGGACGTCACGCGGTCATCGCCACGCAGCTCCTCGTAGACCTGCTCGATACGCTCCTTGGTAACACCGGCGTCGCGCAGCACGCGGCCCGCCTCGCCCTTGTCCTCGGCAAGCGCCATCAGCAGATGCTCGGTCACCACAAAGCTGTCGCCCATCTTGGTGGCCTTCTTCTCGGCCTTCTCGATGACGCGGACGAGCTCGTTGGACAGGCCCATCTGCTGGCCCTCGCCCGAAACCTTGGGCGCGTGGTCGATCGCATCCTGTGTGGAGCGTGCAAGCTGAGCCGGGTCGGCACCGATGCGCTCAATGATCACGGAGATATTGCGCTCGCCGGCACCGAGCAGGGCGGACAGCAGGTGGATCGGCTCCACCGCGCCGGCCTGCGCATCGGCAGCCGTGCTCATGGCGGTCTGCAGCGCCTCGCGCGACGTCATTGCTAGCTTATCGATTCTCATGGAATCACCTCTCTTGGGGTGGCCGCCCTACGGGGCGGCTTCACGTTGTTCGAGAAGTATTGTTGCCAGCTTTGTACGATCTTATACACAAATCTAAGTCTCTATATATAAGATTTTCTGAGTGATTGAGAGATAGGGGTAAAGATGTCGGCCCGCCGCCGCACAGGTGCGCTACCGTCTCAATCTGTAACATCTATCGACCGTTTCTGGCTCCAGATGTTACAGATCGAGACGAATTGTTCAGCGGCACCCGTTTGTCTCAATCTGTAACATCTACTCGGCAAATAGAGCTCTATCTGTTACAAATCGAGACGAACAGAAGACACCCGAATCGAAAATCTAAATCTGTAACACCAGGCCCACTTTTAGCGGCCAAGATGTTACAAGTCGAGACAAACCGAGAACCACCACAAAGGTGCCTGTTCCCAATGTGGTGGTTTTCGACAAAAAGAAGCCGCCCCATTAACAGAGGTGGCATCAAGCAAGTCCATTTATTAGCGTCCCTCAAGACCCAACGAAAACGCAGCGATGGAATCGAGAACCGACAATAGCCCGTTCGCACAGATAGAGGCAGAGATTCAAGGTCAGAGTCCGGCTTAAACGGCTTAGCTATCGCACGTCACATTGTTCTCGTCGTCCCCCTATCATATTTATAGTGCTTATAGTGAAAATAGTGAGTTTAGTGAGAAGAGTATCGCTCAAAACTCGTGGACTCAATTATTGACCTCACGCCCAGAATGAGTGGGGCAAATATTTCTATTAGAGGTCAAATCGAAGCCCAATAGGGCCTTTTCACCCCGTCATTTCGATCGATCGCTTTCTTTTGAAGATTGTCGTAAGCTGGTATCACTTATCTTAATGAATGCATACTATTTGCGAGGTACCCGCCGTGAAACGCTCCACCTATATCGGCCTGCTCGTCTTAGCGTTTGCGATTACCGCAGTCGGCGTAGGAATTATCTATCTCGCATTTCTCCCCGCCTCTGCGACGCAGGCGGCGGTTGAGACCGTAAGCTATCCCATCGAGGTCCTCACCGATATCGTCAAACCCGATTCGGTCACCGTCGATTTTGACGGTACGCCCGCAGCGCTTGGTGTCAGCAACTATCCCCGCATCGAACTTGGGGCCAGACGCTACACCAAAGATGAGCAGCTTATCGGCAAGGCAACCAGTTTACTCAAAGGCAAGACGTTTAAGCGGTGGTACGGCGCCGCAATATATCGAGCCAAGAATGGCCAAATGGTTGGCGGATATTATTCGACCCTTGAGCTCGATGCGGCAAACGGGAGCAAATTGTGCAACGTCTCATACGACCCCGGCTGCGTGGACAATGAAGGACCGGGGGTCTATATCTCGGATGGCGACGTAATCTACGTCATGGAGGGCGACCAGACGGCAGTCGTCGATTTTATGGATCGGTGTACCGAGGATGCCTACGAACAAACCTGCGAGCCCGATCCGCAGACAGCGCGCAACAGTGGCTCGGCACGCACTTGGCTATTTGACGATGAAATAACCTGGACCCCATCGAAATAAGGACCCGCCGAGCAGGCAACTTTGTGATGGTCCCGGTCAATTATTAGCGCCCCTCAAGACCCAACGAGAACGTCGCAGTAGCCCCGGCCACACCTTTCCCTCGGGCGACCCTCGCGAAGCGCGTGAGCACGAGGGAAAGGTGTGGCCGGGGCGTACAGCAGAGTTACTCGGCAGCGGCCTTGAACTTGTTGTAGTTGATCAGGCAGCCGGCCTTGACGATGGCACGCTCCTCTGCCGTCATATCGGCAATGTAGAGCTCAATCTGCTCGACCGCACCATCGGCGCGAACCACGTAAGCGGCGA
>JAXKGH010000050.1:0-11375 GCA_036550475.1 Collinsella sp.
AACATTCCGCACTGATATCTTCTGTATTGAAGACGTCGATGATGCACCCGTATACCATTGACGTCGACACCATCAGATGCGGACCGCGCGGTGACCCCACATTCCGCTGGCGCCCACAGGGCTGCCCTCGTTTCCTGACATGTCCCGCGCGGGCCGCGGCGAGCCGAGACCGCCGCATGACCTAATAGGAGCATGGAGCGATACCGCGGACCCGAACAACCGCATTCTATCGCGCCCCGTCAGTGTGCCGTCTGCCCGGTCCAGGCGAGCACGGAAAGAACGGAGCGAGACATGAGAACCGAATCGACACCCGGCGCCCGCGGGCCGGTCTTCTGCGGGGTCGACACCCACGCCGACTCGCACTGGCTGTGCGTCCTGGACTGGAGGGGCCGCAGGGTCCTGTCCCGCCGGTTCCCCGCCGACGCGGCGGGCTACGAGGCGCTCGCCGGGGCGATCGCGGCGGCCGGGGAGCCGGCCTGCGTCGCGATGGAGGGGACGTCGTCCTACGGGGCGGGCCTCACCAGGCACCTCGCGTCGCTGGGGATGCCCGTGCGCGAGGCGCTCTCCCCGGCGAGGACGCAGAGGAGGCGCCCGGGGCAGGGGAAGTGCGACGAGTCGGACGCGGAGAGGGCCGCCCGCGCGGCGATGTCCGGCTCGAAGCTCGGGACCCCCAAGAGCCAGGACGGGTGGGTCGACGGGGTGCGCTGCATGCTCGCGGCGCGCTCCGGGGCGGTGAAGGCGCGGACCTCGGCGATCAACACCGCGAGGTCGCTGCTCACCACCGCGCCGGAGGGGCTCAGGTCGAGGTTCCGCGGCATGGGAGGGCCGAGGCTGATGGAGGAGCTCCCCTCCGTGCGCTCCGAGGGCGCGCTGGGCGCCGCGCTCGGAGCGCTGGCGGACCTGTGGGCGGCGGCGCGCGACGCGGCGCTCGACATGGAGCGCGCGATCGAGGCGTCCCTGGAGGAGAACTGCCCCGCGCTGCTGGCGATGTACGGGTGCGGGCCCGTGAGCGCGGCCAAGCTCGCGGTCGCGGCCGGGGACAACCCGGGCAGGCTGCGCTCCGAGGCGTCGTTCGCGGCGATATGCGGGGCCTGCCCCATCCCCGCCTCGAGCGGCAAGACCGTGAGGCACAGGCTCAACAGGGGCGGCGACCGGCAGGCGAACAGCGCGCTGCACGAGATCGCGAGGCAGAGGGTCATGCGCGACCCCGAGACCGCCGAGTACGCCGAGAGGGCCAGGGCGCGGGGGAAGAGCGACAGGGAGGTCATGAGGTGCCTCAAGCGCTACGTGGCCAGGGAGGCGTACCGGGCGCTGATGCGCCCGCACGAGATAAGGAGGCCGGCGGACGCGTCGGAGCTCGTGGCGGCCAGGCGCGCGGCGAAGGTCAGCCAGGTGAGGGCGGCGTCCATACTGGGCACCAGCGAGAAGTACATCTCGATGCTGGAGAGGGGCCAAAGGGAGCTCAAGCCAATAAGGAGGGCCTACGAGGCGTGGGTCGAGGCGGGGCTCCCGCTCAATTGGGACAGGCAGGCGTTCGAGGCCGAGCGCAAAATGGATTCTAAAAAACACCTTGCCAAATAGGAGCGTCAGGACGCAAAGAGGCTCCGCAGCGCGAAGCGCGATGCGGAGCCTCTTTGCATGTCCGAGGACGTTCCGGAGAGAAACCCCCGTCACGCCCCCGGATTCCCGGTGGGAGTTCTAGACCTTGTCGGCCTTAGTACATACCGCCGCCCTGCTGACCAGCGGTAGCAGCAGCGATAGCATCCTCAAGCTGAGTGTTCTTGGGCACATCGGAGACGGTGGCCTCGGTGATGAGGATCAGGCTGGCGACAGAAGCAGCGTTCTGCAGGGTGACGCGGCTGACCTTGACGGGGTCGAGGACGCCCATCTCGATCATGTCGCCCCACTCGCCGTTGGCAGAGTTGAGACCCTGGCCGGCGGGCAGCTCGGCGACCTTGTCGACCACGACAGCGCCCTCAAAGCCAGCGTTCTTGGCGATGGTGGCGACCGGAGCGGTCAAAGCCTTCTTGACGATGTCGACGCCGATCTTCTCCTCGGGGTCGTCGATCTCGACAGCGTCGAGCGCAGGAGCAGCGTCCATGAAGGCGACGCCGCCGCCAGCGACAATGCCCTCCTCGACAGCAGCGCGGGTAGCCTGCAGGGCGTCCTCGACACGGTGCTTGATCTCCTTGAGCTCGGACTCGGTAGCAGCTCCGACCTTGATGACGGCAACGCCACCGGAGAGCTTGGCCAGGCGCTCCTGGAGCTTCTCGCGGTCGAAGTCAGAGGTGGTGTTCTCCATCTCGCCCTTGATCTGAGCGATACGGGCGTCGATGGCCTCCTTGGAGCCAGCGCCGCCGACGACGACGGTGTTGTCCTTGGAGATGGTGACGGACTTAGCGGTACCGAGCATATCGGCGGTGATGTCAGCGACCTTCACGCCCAGCTCATCCAGAGCAGCCTGACCACCGGTGAGGACGGCGATGTCCTCGAGGATGCGCTTGCGGCGATCGCCGTAACCCGGAGCCTTGACGGCGCAGACGTTGAGAGCGCCGCGGATCTTGTTGAGGACGAGGGTGGGCAGAGCCTCGCCGTCGATGTCCTCAGCGATGATGAGCAGGCCACGGCCAGCACGCTGGACAGCCTCGAGAACGGGCATGATGTCCTGAACGCTGGAGATCTTCTGGTCGGTGATGAGGATGTACGGATCCTTCATCACGGCCTCCATGCGGTCGTTGTCCGTGACGAAGTAAGCGGAGACATAGCCCTTGTCGAACTGCATGCCCTCGACGGTGTCGATGGTGATGTCGAACGTCTGGGAATCCTCGACGGTGATGACGCCGTCCTTGCCCACGACCTCCATGGCCTCGGCGATCTTCTCGCCGACCTCGGGGTCACCGGCAGAGATGGTACCGACGGAAGCAATCTGCTCCTTGGTCTCGACCGGCTTGGCCTGCTTCTTCATCTCGGCGACGGCGGCGTTGACGGCCTTGTCGATGCCGCGACGGATGGCCAGCGGGTTAGCGCCAGCAGCAACGTTGCGCAGACCGTCGTTGACAATAGCCTGAGCGAGCAGGGTTGCGGTGGTGGTGCCGTCACCCACGGTGTCGTTGGTCTTAGTGGCGACCTCCTTCACCAGCTGAGCGCCCATGTTCTCGATGTTGTCCTCGAGCTCAATCTCCTTGGCGACGGAAACGCCGTCGTTGGTGATGGTCGGAGCACCGAACGTACGCTGCAGCGCAACGTAGCGACCCTTGGGGCCCATGGTGACGGTAACGGCGTCGGCCAGAGTGTTGACGCCCTTGGCAAGCTTAGCGCGGGCATCGGTGTTGAACGTAATGTTCTTTGCCATGGTAGGTAATCCTCCAAAAGAAATGTGACTCGCGTCGCCGCTTCCGAGTCCTATGCGGCGGACGCGTTCAAAGACGAATCAGAGATTCTGACGAGACTAGGCCTCGACGACAGCGTAGATGTCGTCGGCGCGCATCAGCAGATACTTCTCGCCGTCGACCTTGACCTCGTTGCCACCGAACTTACCGTAGATGACAACGTCACCGACCTTGACGTCCATGGGGATGCGCTCACCCTTGTCGTTGACCTTGCCGGCGCCAACGGCAACGATGGTGCCACGCTGCGGCTTCTCCTGAGCGTTGCTGGCAATATACAGACCAGAAGCGGTCTTCTGCTCGGCCTCGTCGGGCTTGACCAGAACACGATCTGCAAGCGGCTTCAAAGACGACATGCTTGTCTCCTCCTTTTTGGGCCGCGCGGTTATACCACGCGAATTAACCCTTTTTTGTTTGCGTACGCGTTGAATGGTACCCACGAATGGCGGGTTATACAACACGGAGTCAAAAAATCTTATTTTTTGGCACTTAGATTTTCTGAATGCCGGGGGATAACTTAGCGGTGCCTCCCGTGTGGCTCCGGAGGGGCGGGGCATAAGGTTTCCTGCTCGGGCAGTCCTGCTCGCACGAAGGCCACATTAAGTGGCCTTCGGCTCGTGCGGAACTCGCGATAAACCTTATGCCCCGCCCCTCCGGAGCCACACGGGAGGCAGGTTAACTAATTCGGTCCCGGCATTCAGAAAAGTCAGTGCAGCAAAATGGCGATGCGGATAGGAACGTGGGCATGGTTTTCGCTGTGCGCACGGGTCCCCTGGGGAGCACCGTGCATTTTTGGGAGTATTCAGCAAGCCAGGACGGCTGCATACGCGCCGGACACACCTTATTGGTCCCAAGAACGCCTTCAGCGGGCGGTTTTGGTCGGTGGGCAGACCCCGTTGGGACAAATGGGCGTACTTCGCGCCGTACCGGAGCCCAAAATGACGTCAATCTTCGCAACGTTACTCAGCCGCAGCGGCACCGGCAGAGCTCGCGGTGCTGAATACTCCGTTTTTTGCACGGCACGGGCGGGGGTACATCAGGATCAAGAAGAACATCCCAGCCTTTTTATGCAATCTGTAATGGGAAGTATGCAAAACATCAAGAGGCAGCATTGCTGATGTTCAAATTGAGCGCGCAGGGCAGCAGCGCCTCCACCCTGCGCCCAAATCCAGCAGAGCGGGGACGCTCCTAACAAATCCCCACCGGCAAACAAACGCGGCTCGAGCGCTATCCCAAAATAGGCTGTCCGAGCCGCGCTTAACGGTACGGCATGAATACTTAGCGCTCGTAAATCAAGTTGCCTGCCAGGTAGGTGGCCTGGACTTTGGTGGCTTGGAGTTCTTGGGGGTCGATGGTGAGCGGGTTTTGGTCCAGGACTACCAGATCGGCGTATTTGCCGGGCTCCAAGCTGCCGAGGTTTTGTTCGTCGCCCGCTGCATAGGCGCTGCCCAGGGTGTAGTTGCGCAGGGCTGTTGCTGCATCGATGCGCTCGCTCGGCAGCCAGCCGCCCTCGGGCCAGTGGCTTTTGGGGTCCTGGCGCGTGATAGCCGTGTAGAGCACATTCATGCTGGTAACGGGCGTGATGGGGCTATCGGTGCCGAAGGCTTGGCGAATGCCGCGCTGTTTATAGGTCGCAAACGGCCACATGATGCGGCTGCGCTCCAGGCCCAGGTCGCGCTCCGGTCCACCCGGGTCGAGTGTAATGTGGCAGGGCTGGCTCGAAGCAACCACGTTGAGCTTGCGCAGGCGGTCGATGTCCTCGGGCAAGAGGTTCTCCAGATGCTCGAGCGTGTTATGACCGTGCTGGGGCAGGCCGTACAGTTCGGCGGCCTCCTCAAAGATATCGAGCGCGGCATGGATGGCACCGTCGCCGATGACGTGAATACGCACAGTGTGGCCACGCTCCGCGGCCGCCAGAACCAGCTTACGCATGCGCTCGGCAGGAACTGTCAGACGGCCCTGGTCGCCCGGGAAGCGCGGGTTGGTATAGGGCTCGGTGAGATAGGCCGTGTGTTCGCTCGACACGCCGTCGAAGAACTGCTTAAAGCCTGGCGCCGAAAGCAGCGCGTTGTTCGCGTAACGTACCTGGAGCTCTTCTAGACGCGACTGGTCATCCAGCAGCGTGGGGAACAGATGGGCACGAATGCCCAGCTTGCCGGCCGTCTGCAATTTGTCATAGACATCGTCGCGGATAAAGTCGCATCCCGGCATGGGCATGAGCGACATGTCGCAGATCGAGGTGATGCCCTGCTCGGCCATGCGCCTCATTTGATCGGCGTAAGCGCTTGCGATGCGATCTTCGCCCAGCCACTCAAGGCAGCGCGGCAACAGCTGCATGGCAGCCGCTTCGTGAGCAATGCCCGTGAGCTCGCCGTTTGCGTCCTTGTCGTAGCTACCGCCCGCTGGCGGCTCGCTGTCGCGCGTGACGCCGAGCGCCTCGAGTGCGCAGCTGTTGAGCCACAGCGTGTGCCCGTCGCCCGAGTACATAACGCAGGGACGATCGGGGAATGCCGCATCGAGCGACGCCTTGGTAGGATGCTCAGGCGGGTCCCAACGGTAGTCGCGCCAGCCCTGCGTCACAACCCAAGCGTCGTCGGGCAGGTCCTGGGAAAACTCGAGCGCATGTTGCACCAGTGCCGCCTAGGACGTGCCCATATCCATGAGCATGTACGGCGAGGAGCCAACCGAGGTATGGAAGAAGTGCAGATGAGCGTCATGGAAACCGGGGCAGACAAACTGCTCGCCGTAGTCGATAACCGACGTGGCGGCAGGCGCGGCGGCAATCACGTCATCGGGCGCACCGACTGCGACGATACGGTCGCCTGCGATGGCAATCGCCAGCTCGCGGGCGGTATCGATGCCGTCTTGCGCGGTAAAGACGTTCTTGGAGCGGATAATCCGATCGATATGTTGCATGGGCATCCCCATCTTTGGCAGGAAATTCAACACCCCCGAGTGTACTCCCCCGCCCTTGCAACAAAACCCCAAGCGGCAAACGGCAACTTTACCAGCCCTAGCGGCAGGTGGCATACTGAAGAGAGCCTGTACGATTTTGCGATCAACCCAGCAAGGAGCAAATCGACCATGACGAAGACCAAGGCACAGCAGATTATGGCGGCGACCGAGGCTCGCGCGGCAGACGATGTCACCGCGGCCATCCGAGATATCGCCGCCGAGTTTGAGCCCTATATCATCAAGCAGCGCCGGCACTTCCATAAGCACCCGGAGCTGAGCCTCGCCGAAGAGCGCACGACCTCCGACATCGCCAACCAGCTCGACGCCATGAATATCCCCTACGAGCGTCCGCTCAAGACGGGCCTTGTGGCGACCCTTCGCGGCACCGCGCCCGACGCCTATCGCGAGGACGGCACGCCACGCCGCCGCATCCTGCTGCGCGCCGACATCGACGCCCTGCCCGTCACCGAGCAGACCGGCGAGGAGTTCGCCAGCGTCAACGAGGGCTGCATGCACGCCTGCGGCCACGACTGCCATATCGCCATGATGCTCGGAACGCTGCAGATCCTGCGCCATATGACCGACGACATCCACGGCGAAGTCCGCATCGTCTTCCAGCCCAGCGAGGAAAACGGCCAGGGCGCCAAGCTCATGATCGGCACCGGCGTGCTCGACGGCGTCGATGGCGCCTACGCCGCGCACATCTGGAGTGAGGTCGACGCCGGCACCGTGAGCTGCGAGCCCGGTCCGCGCATGGCCAATACCGACTGGTTCCGCATCGACGTCCGCGGCACCTCGTGCCATGGCGCCATGCCCCAGCGCGGCCACGACGCCGTCATGGTTGCCGCCGAGATTGTCAACGCCCTGCAGACCATCGTCTCGCGCGAAATCAGCCCCTACGAGCCGGCCGTCATCACCGTCGGCGAGCTTCACGGCGGCACCGCGCGCAACGTTATCGCCGGCACGGCCTACCTCGCCGGCACAGTGCGCACCTACGGCGATTCGACCCACGAGGAAATGCCGGAGCTCATGCGCCGCATCGTGGAGCATACTGCGGCAGCTCTGGGCGCCGAGGCTGAGCTCACCGACTACACCATCGCCAACTACAAGGTCGAAAACGAGGTCGCCTCGAGCGAGCGCTGCCGTCAGGCTGTAATCAAGTGCCTGGGCCCCACCGGTCAAGGCCATTACCGTGGCACGCTTTCGGGCGAGGATTTTTCGGAGTACCTGCGCCGCGTACCGGGCGTGCTCGCCTTTGTAGGTACGCGCAACCCCAAGATTGGCGCCACGTACGCCCAGCATTCCTGCTTTTACAAGATTGACGAGACCGTGCTGGCAAAGGGCTCCATGGTGGCCGCCCAGTATGCTATCGACTTTTTGGCCGAGCCCACGCAAGAGGAGCTCGACGGCCCCGCGATTACCGCGGTCGCCGAAACCAACCCCGATCTGGCCGCCAAGTTGCGCTCTGCCAAGGCGACGACCGCCGAGGCTCGCGACGCCATCCATGATGCCCGAACGGCTCGCCATGCCGCGATCAAGGGCATCCACGACGCACGCGCTGCTGCACGCCGTGAGGAGAAGCACGACAAGTAGTCGTCACACCCATCCATAACAGCCTGGCTAAAGCAGAGCGGGGGCGGACGTATCGAAACGTCCGCCCCCGCTCATTCTTCAAGCGCTATTTCTACCATTTCTACCCCGTCCCCAAATGGCAGACGGCATGGCTACTCGTCCTGAGGCTCCTCGTCGGAGCTTGGCTCGGACGCCGACTCAGGTGCAGGTGCCGGCTCAGGCTCAGGCGCAGGCTCGGGCTCAGATGCCGTCTCAGACTCGGGCGCCGGTACAGGCTCGGGCGCCGGCTCAGGCTCGGTCGCGGGAGCGGGTGCAGGTGCCGGCTCAGGCTTGGGCTCGGGCTCAGGCGCGACATCCGGAGCGCTGTAACCCGAAGCAGCGAACTTCTTCTCGAAGGGCAACACAAAAGTCAGGACGTCGTCCTTATCCTCATCGGCCCACTCGCTTGCATAGCGTGCGGCCCAATAGCCAACGGCACGGTGCTTGAGCATCTTGCCAAAGACCGTAAGAAATACGGTGACGAAAGCGACCAGCACCAAGAACAGCACGAGCGTGACGCCACCGCCGGTAACAATTGCCTCAATACCCGTAGGACGATAGTAGTAGCTATACATACCGACAGAGGCGATGGCGCCAAAGACGGCCGTCAAGATCCATGTGACAACGTTGGCGACCAGGCCCGTCAAAAACTCGGGAAGGAACGAAGCACAGAACAGCTTGGTCTTGTTGTGCTTAAAGGCCGCCCAGACCTTATCGAGCGAAAACGCGCTCTCGACGCGCCCGGTCACCGCAAAGTGCATCACGGCAATGTCGGCGAACATCTTAAAGAAGACACCCAGAATCGCCGAGGCAATTAGCGCCAGGACAAGCAGGCCAAGCGAGCCAAACAGCGCAGCTTCGAGCGCATAAGAGCCGTAATAAGAATACGAGCCCGCGGCGCCAATTACCACGCCCTCCACCAGCGAAAGCACTACACCGATAACGGGAATGGCAGCGATAACCTCGAGCACGACCGAAATAACGCTCGAAAAGACTCCGAGACCAAACGACGTGGAACGCATGAGTGGACGGTCCATGCCGTCATCGACCTTGAGCGACAGATCGCGACCCCACTCGATACCAAAGCCGGAACCGCACACGCTCGCAATGCAAGCTGCCAAAAAGCCGATGGCAGCCGCAATGCCGCCAATAACGGGAATAAACAACACGAGCACCGACACAACGCAAATCAGCGCCGGCAAAAACGCGATTTGGCATACACGCTGAAGCACGCCCGGGGTCTTGGTCATATCTTGGAACGCCTGAGCCACACAGCCCTTTGGCGCATTCGCCACGGGCGGCTGCGGAACAAACTGCTGGGGCTGAGGCTGTCCCTGGGGAGCGGGGCCAGCGGCACCGGCATTAGGAGCACCACACACGCCGCAGAACTTGTCGTTATCGCCCATGGGGGCGCCACACTGCGAGCAGAACATAGAATCATCCCTTCGTATCTTGAACGAATCACTTGGATCGCAAACGATGTCTTTAGCATCATTATTGCCCAATGTGGGGTCAAATACTCAAAGATGACCGATTTGCAAGATACACGGCGCCAGCAGGCGGTTCGTTGAATACGTCCGCGCTAGTTCGTACCGCGGAAACCCTTGCCGACGATCTCGGAGCTGTCGACAATCGTGATAAAGGCACCCGGATCGACCTCGCGCGCATAGCGGCGCAGCTGCACGGCCTCGCGACGGCTCAGCACGCTCATGATCACCGTCACGCACTTGCCCGAGAAGGCACCGTAGCCGCGACTGATGGTCGCCGTGCGGTTGAGATGCTTGACGATAAACTCCTCGACCTTAAGGGGCTCGGAGCAAATGACCGTGCAGACCTTACGAAGATGGATGCTCTCGATGGCCTTGTCGACCACAAGCGTCTTGGCAAACAGGCCGAGCACGCAATACAGACCGACACGCGGGCCATACAAAAAGGCCGCGATGGTCACGATGCCGATATCGACCAACAGCAGTGCGCGACCAATCTCGAGCGTGGTGCGGCGTTTGAGGATCATAGCGAGAATGTCCGTGCCGCCCGTCGAGGCGCCAATATCAAAGACAATGGCGCTGCCGAGCGCCGGCAGGATCACGGCAAAGCACAGGTCGAGCCACATATCACCCGTCAGAGAGACATCGGTCGGAATGAAGAGCTCAAACAGCGAGACGTAGGCCGAAAGCGCAAACGAAGCGAAGACGCTCCACAGAATCGCCTTGCGCTCCAAAAAGATAAAGCCCAGAACAACCAGGACCGCGTTGATAATCCACATAAAGACGCCGACGGGCAGAGTCGGGAACAGCGTGGAAAGAATGACCGACACGCCCGAGGTGCCGCCGAAGGCAAAGTGATTGGGGGTTTTAAAGGCCACGATGGCAAAGGCCGTGAGGACCAGGCCCAGATTGAGCTCGGCAAAAAAGCGCGGAAAGCCTGGTTCCTGGCTGCGCTTGCGGCCGGCGCGCTCGCCACGTTCGATATCCTCGCGACCGACAACGCGCTCCATCGGCACCACCGGAGGACGATGCATCTCCTCGGCGGCACGCGACGCCGCCTCTGCCGCAGCGGCTTCAATCGCCCATGCCTTGCTTTCGGTCTCGTGTTCGTCGGCCATTACGGCAACCCTTCGTTAACAATTTGGAAACAATGCGCCCATTAGGGTAACGCGGAACGCGAAGATTGCAACCCTTAGTTAGACGAGCGGTATGCCTGCATCGGGGGCATATTGAAAACGGTCGACCGCACTTTTGCTTGCGCGGTCGACCGTTTAGCGTTTTCGCAGGTAAAACCTATCGAAACAAACCTGTCCCTATTTGGTAGGTTACTCGTACTGGCTGGTGCGGTGCTCGTACTCCTCGGGGGTGATGACGTCCTCGATGCGCAGGTTGACGCCCGCCACCTCAAGGCCGGTCATCGCGGCAAGGCGCTCGGTGACACGCGCCTTGACATCGTCAAAGATCGCGGGCGCATAGGCGCCGTACTCGATAATGACGGAGATGTTGACGACCACGCGATTGTCATCGGTGACCTCGACCGTCACGCCCTTGGTCAGATTCTCGGCACCAAACTGCTCCTGCACAAAATGCATGAGGTTACCCTTCATGCCCAGAACGTGCGGAACCTCGCGGGTGGCCATGGCAACGATCTTCTCGATCACGCCGTTGGAATAGGTCAGCGAGTCCTCGGACTCGTCCGTTTCCTCATCATCCTCGTCCGCATCATCGGCGGGCTCGGCCTCGACGAGCGCCTCGTCCTCGAGCGTTACGTCCTCAGCCTCGGCGGTGACGGTCTCGTCTGCCTCGAGCTCGGTATCGGCCACATCGACCTTCGTATTAAAAGCCATGGTTCCTCCTTATGCCTGCCGCAGATGCGACAGTCGAATACATATTAGCGGCCGCTAAACAGACGGCCGAAGAAGTTGACGATCCCGTT
>JAXKGH010000051.1:0-3223 GCA_036550475.1 Collinsella sp.
CGGAGGCTTCAAGTTCAATTGGTGCGGCGTATAGGATTCGAACCTATGACGTTCTGATTCGTAGTCAGACCCTCTATCCAGCTGAGGTAACGCCGCAGCGCAAGACATATAAAACCACTTTAGCTTATTGGAGTCAAGCTCAATCTCAAACTTTTTTGTGAAACGCAGTTTTGTCATGCTGCTCCGCATATACCGCTGTTCCCCGTACGATCGATTGGCTTTTCGATCACGTCAAATTTGGCATCAAGTTCCCTCAGGAGCGATCTCACCCGCTGGGCACAATCATAATCGGCAAACGAGATGCTCAGCATGCGCGCGACCTGGTTGGAAGTCCCAACTCCATAGAAGTGCTCCAGCGCCACAAGTCCCTCGTGCATCACAAAGGTCTCGACCACATGCGGCGACTCCTCAAAGCACCATTGTGTCAACGGACCCTCACTCGTCTGCCGAACCACCAGGCCGCCCATGCCAGACGGCTCACACGTTACAAGCAGGTACTCCCCGCCCTCGTCGCTCTCAAACAAAACCACCCGATCATCAAACAGCTCCATCGCGTCCCCTTTCTCTCGCTCTTATTTAGCAAAAGCATAGCAGGTAGATGGCTGTATACAGAACAGTTGTTCGTGTGTTTTCTATTGAGCTGTCCGCACGGCATGATATGGACCTGCGCACGAAATAGGGCGCCCCCGAAGGAGCGCCCTTGCATATCCCCTATGCAGCGAAGTTACGCGACCGGCTCGATCTTCTCGAGACCGCCCATGTAAGGACGCAGAACCTCGGGGATCGTGATGGTGCCGTCGGCGTTCTGGTAGTTCTCCAGAATGGCAGCCATGGTGCGGCCGGCCGGCAGGCCGGAACCGTTGAGCGTGTGCAGGTAGCGCGAACCCTTGAAGTTCTCGGGGTCGCGATACTTGATGTTGGCGCGGCGAGCCTGGAAGTCACCGCAGTTGGAGCAGGAGCTAATCTCCTTGTAGGCGTTGTAGCTCGGCAGCCAGACCTCAACGTCGTAGGTCTGACGGGCAGAGAAGCCCAAGTCGCCGGTGCACAGGCTAATCACGCGATACGGAAGGCCCAGCTGCTGCAGCAGGTACTCGGCCTCGGCGGTCATGCTCTCGAGCTCATCGTCGGACTCCTCCGGCTTAGCGAACTTGACCATCTCGACCTTGTCGAACTCGTGCTGACGGATGATGCCGCGGGTGTCGCGACCGGCGGAACCGGCCTCCTCGCGGAAGCAGGGGGTGAAGGCGGTGTAGCGACGCGGCAGAGTGTCGGCATCGAGGACCTCGCCGGCGTGCAGGTTGGTAAGCACGACCTCGGCGGTGGGGATCAGGAAGTTGTCGCCCGAGACGTGATAGGCGTCGTCCTCGAACTTGGGCAGCTGACCCGTGCCAAACATGGTCTGACGCTTGACGACGATGGGCGGCCACCACTCCTTAAAACCACGGCTGGTGTGCGTATCGAGGAAGAAGTTGATGAGGGCGCGCTCCAGGCGGGCGCCGGCGCCACCGAGAACGGTAAAGCGGCTGCCGGAGAGCTTGTTGCCACGCTCGAAGTCGAGGATGTCCAGATCGGTGCCCAGATCCCAGTGCGGCTTAAAGTCGAAGTCGAACTCGCGCGGGGTGCCCCAACGACGGCGCTCAATGTTCTCGTCCTCGTCCTTGCCGTACGGCGTGGCCTCGCACGGAATGTTGGGCAGGTGAGCCATGAAGTCGTACTGCTCCTGCTCGAGGGCGGTGCGGCGCTCGGCCAGACCGTCAATCTTCTCGTTGACGGCGCGCACGGCCTCCTTGGCGGCCTCGGCCTCGTCCTTCTTGCCCTCCTTCATCAGGGCGCCGATCTTCTTGGACTCGGCGTTGCGCGTAGCCTGGAGCTCCTCGACCTCGGTGATGACGGCACGACGCTCGTCGTCGAGCTCAAAGAACTTCTCGCGATCCCAAGACGTCTGGCGGTTAGCCATGGCGACATCGATGGCATCGGGGTTCTCGCGAACAAACTTGATATCAAGCATTAGATCCTCCGGCGATATACATTCCATTTAGGTTGCAACCTTGTACATGTATGGGCAAGTATATACTTATGAGCGTTTACGACCCAACTCAACTACGCAAGAAGGCACCCAATGGACGCAGTTTTTTCCTTTTTGTTTGGCACCCGCACCGGTTTTGCCATCCTTTTCGCCGGCGGCATCCTGTTATTTGCGATTCTTGCCTTTGTAATGGAGAAGCGTACCCATAAGATGTACGTCGACCGCGGACCCAAGTCCGAGGATGAGGAAGACAGCTTCTGGGACTAACCTGCCAAAAAGGGACGGGCTTATTTTGGTCGGTTTTATCTGGGCAAACGCAAGCGCCCCGCAACTGGAATTGAGCCAGTTGCGGGGCGCTTTTTGCTATAGAGATAAAACCGCAGGAAAACCCGCCAAAATAAACCTGTCCCTAAATGGAAGGTTTTACTGAAGGGTGGCGTCGATGGCCTTGACCAGGGCGCTGCGCATGCCGGCATCCTCGAGCGCGATGACGCCCTTGATGGTGGCACCGCCGGGCGAGCATACGGCATCCTTCATCGCCGCGGGATGCTGGCCAGTAGCAAGCTGCAGCTTTGCCGTGCCCAACACCATCTGGCTCACAATGCGATAGGCATCGGCACGCGGGATACCGTGCTTGACCGCTGCATCGCCCAGGGCCTCGATTGCCATGGCGACAAATGCCGGAGCGCAACCACCCACCGTGCCGCCCACAAACAGCAGGCTCGTATCGAGCTCGACCACCGCACCGAGTTTGCCAAGCAGATCAAGCACCACGGCGCTCTGCTCATCACTAAGCGTGGAAGCCTTCTCGCAAGCGATGACGCCCTCGCCCACCGAAACCGGTGTGTTGGGCACCGTCGAGATATGCGCGACGCCCGGCAGGACCTGCTCCCACTTGGCACTGTCCCAGGTCCAGGCAACCGACAGAACGACCTTTTTGGCAAGAGCATCCTTGAGCGGGGCGAATACCTTCTCGATCATGTACGGTTTGACCGCAGCGACCACGATATCGGATGCGGCGACAACCTCGGCGGCATCGTGGCAGGCGACCATGCCGCGCGCCTCGCAGCGCTCAACCAGTGCGTCGTAGCGACCCGCGCAGGCGCACATGTCGCTCGCAGCTACACCGGCAGCGATCCAGCCATCGGCCATAGCGCTCGCCATATTGCCAAAACCGACAAATCCAATCTTCATATC
>JAXKGH010000006.1:0-50090 GCA_036550475.1 Collinsella sp.
CGTCGCATGATGGGTGGCCAGACCACCTACCTGCCCATCAAGGTCAACACCGCGGGTGTCGTGCCGATCATCTTCGCTTCGGCGCTGCTGTACTTCCCGGCTCAGATTGCCGTGTTCTTCCCCGGCATCGGCTGGATTCAGGCAGTTGCCTCCGCGCTTTCGACCGGTTGGCTCAACTGGGTGCTTAACGTTGTCCTCATCGTGTTCTTCGCGTACTTCTACACCTCCATGGTGTTCAACCCCGATGACACGGCCGATAACCTTAAGAAGCAGGGCGGCTTTATTCCGGGCGTGCGTCCGGGTAGGGCTACCGCGGCCTACATCAAGAACGCGCTCAACAAGATCACGCTTCCCAGCGCTGTCTTTTTGGCGCTCATCGCCATCGTGCCTTCGATCATCTTCTCCTTCACGGGTAACCATCTGATCCAGGCATTTGGCGGCACGTCCATCCTCATCATGGTCGGCGTCGTGCTCGACACGGTCGATAAGCTCGAAGGCCAGATCAAGATGTATGATTACGATGGATTCTTTAAATAGGCTAGAGGAGGATTGCTCATGAACCTCGTATTGCTCGGAGCTCCGGGTGCCGGTAAGGGCACCGTCGCACAGGAGCTCGTCGCCGAGTTTGGCGTCGCCCACATTTCCACGGGCGACCTGCTGCGTGCTGCCGTCAAGGGTGGCACCGAGCTTGGTATTCAGGCTAAGAAGTACATGGACGCTGGCGAGCTCGTTCCCGACCAGCTCGTGATCGACCTTGTCAAGGAGCGCCTTGCCGCCGATGACGCCCAGCAGGGCTTCATCCTCGACGGCTTCCCGCGCAACACCGCCCAGGCTGTGACGCTCGATTCCGAGCTCTCCGCCATGGGTCGCGAGATCGACTGCGCCCTTCTGGTCGATGTGGCCCCCGAGGTCATTATCGATCGTCTGTCTTCGCGTCGCACCTGCCGCGCATGCGGTTACACCGGCACCGCTGCCGATGCTACCTGCCCCAAGTGTGGCGGCGAGATGTATCAGCGCGACGACGACAAGCCCGAGACCATCAAGAACCGTCTCGACGTCTACGAGAAGTCCACGAGCCCGCTCGTCGACTACTATCGTGGCCAGGGTCTGCTCAAGTCGGTCAACGGTGACCAGGCTCGCGAGACCGTGTACGGGGATGTCAAAGAGGCTCTCGGTCTATGATCAAGATTAAGTCTGCAACGCAAATCGAGCAGATGAAGAAGGCAGGAGCGCTATCTAAGATGGCGCTCCGCCACGTTGGAGCCATGGTGCGCCCCGGCGTTTCCACCTTTGAGCTCGATCAGCTCGCGGAGCAGATTATCCGCATGCATGGCGGCACCCCGGCCTTTAAGGGTTACGGCGGGTTCCCGGGGACCATTTGCGCATCGATCAACGATGCCGTGGTCCACGGTATTCCCAACCCCGACATGATCCTGCGCGATGGCGATATCATCTCCATCGATACGGGAGCCGTTGTCGACGGTTGGGTCGGCGATAATGCTTGGACGTTTTTCGTCGGCACCCCCACGCCCGAAGCCAAGGCTTTGTGCGAGGTCACGCGCGATTGCCTTAAGGCTGCCATCGAGCAGGCTGTTCCCGGTAACCATATCGGGGACGTCGGTTATGCCGTTCAGTCCCTCGCCGAGTCTCACGGTTACGGTGTGCTTCGTGATTATGTAGGCCATGGCATTGGCCGCGTGATGCACGAGGACCCCAACGTTCCTAACTATGGAAAGAAGGGGAGGGGCGTTCGCCTCCAGGCCGGCATGGTCATTGCTATCGAGCCGATGGTTACGATGGGTTCCAACCATGTGAGCACGGGCTCCGACGGTTGGATTGTTACGACCAACGATCACCTGCCCGCCGCGCACTACGAGAACACCGTCGCCATTACCAATGACGGTCCGGTGATTCTCACCACGGATGCCCAAGGTGCTTGGTGCTCCCTCCAAGGCGGAGAAATGTAACAAGTTCCATTTAGTTGTGGAGCCATTACGAAGTTATTACGATGCGTGCATACGTGTTGTAGAATACTCAATCGCTGTCGTTTTCTAGAGAAAGATGATTGCTTGTGAAGAAGGAAGACGCAATTGAGCTCGAGGGTACGGTAAAGGAACCGTTGCCCAACGCCATGTTTAAGGTCGAGCTCGAGAACGGTCATTCGGTTCTGTGCAACATTTCTGGCAAGATCCGAATGAATTACATCCGTATTCTCCCCGGTGACAGGGTTGTCGTGGAGCTTTCCCCGTACGACCTGACCCGCGGCCGCATCACCTATCGCTACAAATAGCGGCACGCATACACGCACTCCATTTCCGACTGCAGGCTTAGCTCAACCTACGGTCGGATTGTGTGTGAAGACCAGCCATAGTTTTAAACGCCTGCGGCTGGGCGAGTAGATAGTAGGGAAGTAGTTTGAGCGCTACCGAAAGGAAGAACGATGAAGGTACGTCCTTCGGTCAAGAAGATGTGCGATAAGTGCAAAATCATTAGGCGCCATGGCAAGGTCCTCGTCATTTGCGAGAACCCCCGTCATAAGCAGCGTCAGGGTTAAGAGAGGAGACTACGTTGGCCCGTATTAATGGTGTCGACCTCCCGCGTGAGAAGCGCGTTGAGATCGGTCTGACCTACATTTACGGCATCGGCCGCACCACTGCGACGAAGATTTGCGTCGAGTGCAACGTTAACGTGGATACGCGCGTTAAGGACCTCACCGAGGATGAGGTTAACGCCATCCGCGATTATATCGATAAGAACCAGATCATGGTTGAGGGCGACCTCCGCCGTGAGCGCAACCAGAACGTCAAGCGCCTTATGGACATCGGCTGCAACCGCGGCCTTCGTCACCGCAAGGGCCTCCCGGTCCGCGGCCAGCGCACCCACACTAACGCTCGTACCCGCAAGGGCCCGAAGCGTCAGATCGGTGCTAAGAAGAAGAAATAAGGAGCGCTAGATAGATGGCTACTGCTAAGAAGAACGTTCGCGCTGCCCGTCTGAAGCGCGCGGACCGTAAGAACATTTCCGTGGGCCAGGCTCACATTCGTTCTACGTTCAACAACACGATCGTTTCGATCACCGATCCCCAGGGCAACGTCATTTCCTGGAAGTCGGCTGGCCAGGTGGGCTTCAAGGGCTCCCGTAAGTCCACGCCGTTCGCTGCCCAGATGGCTGCCGAGGCTGCTGCCAAGCAGGCCATGGAGCACGGTATGAAGAAGGTTTCCGTCTTCGTCAAGGGCCCCGGCTCCGGTCGTGAGACCGCCATCCGCTCCCTCCAGGCTGCTGGCCTCGAGGTCTCGAGCATCCAGGACAAGACCCCCATTCCGCACAACGGCTGCCGCCCCAAGAAGCGTCGCCGCGTGTAACTGAAAGGATCGTATCAATATGGCAATCGACAGGACTCCTGTTCTTAAGCGCTGCCGTCAGCTCGGGATCGATCCCGCTGAGCTCGGTTACAGCAGCAAGAAGGAATCTATCCGTCAGCCCAAGCGCCGTCGCAAGGAATCTGAGTACGGCATGCAGCTGCGCGAGAAGCAGAAGGTCAAGTTCATCTATGGTGTTCTGGAGAAGCAGTTCCACGGCTACTTCAACAAGGCCCGTAAGATGAACGGCGTCACCGGTGAGAACCTCATGATCATTCTTGAGTCTCGCCTCGACAACGTCGTCTTCCGTCTTGGCTTCGCCCGCACCCGCAAAGAGGCTCGTCAGTCCGTCCGTCACGGTCACTTCACCGTGAACGGCAAGCGCGTGGACATCCCGTCCTACCGCGTCAAGGCCGGCGACGTCGTCGCTGTCGGCGAGAAGTTCCGTGACCTCCTCCCCATCAAGGAGGCCCTGATTTCCTCCGAGCGCTTTGAGGTCCCTGGCTGGCTCGAGGTCGATATCGAGAAGCTGTCTGGTAACGTGCTCGCTCTGCCGACGCGTGAGCAGATCAGCGGTGATATCAACGAGCAGCTCATCGTCGAGCTCTACTCTAAGTAGTCCATCCGGGCTGCTGAGGCTGGAGGTAATACATGTCAGAATTCATTAGGCCTCAGGTTCAGGTCGAAGAGATCAACGAGACGTCTGCTCGTGTCTCCGTCGAGCCGCTCGAGCGTGGTTACGGCGATACGCTGGGTAACTCCCTTCGTCGCGTTCTTCTGTCCTCGCTCGAGGGTGCCGCCGTCGAGGCTATTCAGATCGATGGTGCGCAGCACGAGTTCATGACCATCCCTAACATGGTCGAGGATGTCACCGACATCGTCCTGAATGTCAAGGGTCTTGTCTTCAGGGCTCTCGGCACGACCGACGAGGCGACCGCCACCATCTCGGTTGACGGCCCCTGCGAGGTCACCGGTGCGGACTTCTTTATTCCGTCCGAGTTTGAGCTGGTCAACCCCGAGCAGCACATTGCTACGCTCACCGAGGGTGGCCATCTCACCATGAGCATGCGCATCGGCTATGGCCGCGGCTATGTTTCTGGCGAGGCCAACAAGCGCGACAACGATCCCATCGGTGTGATCCACGTCGACTCGCTGTACTCGCCGGTTTCCCGTTGCGCCAAGCTCGTTGAGGCTTGCCGTGTCGGTCAGCACACCGACTACGACCGCCTTGTCCTCGAGATCGAGACCAACGGCTCCATCGCCCCGCGCGACGCCGTGGTCCAGGCTGCCAATATCATCAACCAGCATATGGCCGCCTTTATGAACCTTGCCGAGACCCCCGAGGTCGAGGAGGAGGCTTCGATCTTCGCTCCCGAGGTCACCAACGACAACGCCGAGCTGGACAAGCAGATCGAGGATTTGGACCTTTCCGTCCGTTCCTACAACTGCCTTAAGCGCGCCAGCATTCACTCGGTCCGTCAGCTCGTTGAGTTCTCGGAGAACGATCTGCTCAACATCCGTAACTTCGGTGTTAAGTCGATCGAGGAAGTGAAGGACAAGCTTGAGTCCATGGGCCTGAGCCTGAAGGCTTAATGCTTCGCATATTTGAGGAGAAACTAGACCATGCGTCACAACGTTAAGAAGGGCCTGAAGCTCGGCACCGATGCGAGCCACACCAAGGCCATGAAGAAGAGCCTTGCTAAGGCCCTCTTCGAGAACGACCGCATCAAGACCACCGAGACCCGCGCTAAGGCGCTGCGTTCGGTCGTCGATCCGATCATCACCTGGGCCAAGAAGGGCGACCTGCACTCTCGTCGTCTGGCTATCGCCAAGCTCGGCGATAAGCAGCTCGTTGCCGAGATCTTCGACAAGGCTGCCCAGGGTATGTGGCAGGACCGCAACGGCGGTTACACCCGCATCATGAAGCTCGGTAACCGTAAGGGCGACAATGCTCCCATCGTTATCATGGAGCTCGTCACCGAGCCTTGCACGCCTAAGGCCAAGAAGGCTGCTCCGGCTCCCAAGAAGGCCGCTGCTCCCAAGAAGGTCGAGGCTGCCGAGGAGGCTCCTGCTGAGGAGACCGCTGAGTAGACAATCCGCCTGCATAGGCTATATTCGAGGGGTACGTTCGCGTACCCCTCTTTTTTTGTCGAAATGCCATTGCCTGTTTGTTGGGAGCGCCCATGACCGCGTCGTCTGATTTCAATTCGATTCCCGAGCTCGACGCCACGCTCGTTTTCCGCGTGGCCTACGATGGCTCGTCCTATAGCGGCTTTGCCGAGCAGCCTGGCCAGACGACGGTTGCGGGCGAGCTGCGTCGAGCCATCGAGACGCTGCTTCGCCGTCCGATCGATCTGACGTGCGCAGGGCGCACCGATGCCGGCGTGCATGCGGTGGCGCAGTACATTAGTGTGCCCGTAACGGACGCTGAGCTTGTCCTGACGCGCCGTAGGTGGCTGAGGGCCATGGATGCCCTGCTGCCCAAAGATATCGCCATAAACGAGGTCTACAGGGCCCGTAAAGGCTTTTCTGCACGTTTTGACGCGCGTTCCCGTACGTATACGTACCGTATTGCCGATCGAGATGCGCGCCCCGTGCTGTCCCGCGGTGCCGTGTGGTGGCATCGCTATCCCTTGGATGTTGAGGCTATGTCTGCTGCCTGCCCCGCGCTGCTGGGCGAACAGGACTTTAAAAGCTTTTGCAAGGTTGCCTCGGCCGTTGGCAAGCCCACGCATCGCTGCGTGATGCGTGCCGAGTTTGGCCATGAGATTGCGTTTGGCGAGGACATCCTGACGTTTACCATCGAGGGCAATGCGTTCCTGCATTCGATGGTCCGTACGATCGTGGGCACGCTTGTCGAGATTGGCATGCATCGCCGTGAACCCGAGTGGATGCGTGAGGTCATCGATGCTTGCGACCGTACCGCTGCGGGCCCCACGGCTCCTGCCTGCGGCCTTACGTTTATGGGCGTGGATTACGATCCCGCCGAGCTCGTCGTGCTCGACTAGGGGAGGGCTCGGCGCGTCGTGCGTCGGCACCTGTCATCTGTGGGCTGCGCGTGTGCAACATCTGTTCTTGGCGTGCAATACAACCGGTGTCTCATTGCTTTTATTGCCGGGGTGTACCATGAACGACAGTTTGATTCACTGCTGTCGAGAGGACGGATAACTTGGTTCGACGTGGCTCGCATCCGCGACTTTCGGTGATCCTTGTGGTAGAAGGTTCGCCCAGCTATGCGATGCGTGCGCTCGAGAGTATCCAGAACCAAGACCTCTACGATTTGCAGATTGTCGTTGTCTGCCGCGATGCTGCGCCCGGTGTGCGCCATTCGCTTCAAGTTGCCGCCGACAGGGACATCCATATTGATTTGATTGACGTCGAGGACGCGAAGCGCGGCGCTTGTCTTCGTGCCGGTTTTGCTGCCTCGCGCGGCTCTCAAATCATCGCCATGAACGCCGATGAGTGGTTTGCTCCGCAGTCTCTTTCCAAGATGGTCGATATCGCGTGCGATACTGCGGCAGACATAGTGCTCCCCACGGTGTCGCTCGACCGCTATGATGCACATCGAGAGCGCCATTCGCGCGTCTTGGATGCTGCTCATATTTCCATTGATAGCAAATCTTCGATGGTGACCGGGCTGTCCCAGTTGATTTTAGGCGGCCTAGTCGTTCAGACCTCTGGCGTGATGTATAGCCGTCCGCTGTTTGAGGCATGCCTTTTGTACGACAAGGCGTTTCGCACAGTTGGGTTTATGGCGTGCTCGCTCTCGCGGGCGCAGCGCGTCTCCGGATGCGGCGACGCTTGTTTCCACGCGGCGGCACCTAAGCTTACAGATGCCTTTGATCCCACCATGTATGCCAAGGTATCCGATGACACCCGGGCGCTCGACGAGCTTACGGACTCACTCTCGGAAGCAGATAGCGGTGGTCGGCTCAAGCTGGCAACCCAAAAGTTCTACTTTGCCGGACTGGTCGCCTGCATCGAGAATTTGTGTCTGAGCCCGCATGGGGTGTCGTCAATCGAGCGTTCCGCCCGCTTGCGTGATATGCTCGAGGCGCCTCGAACCCGTCAGATGGTCGCCGCGCTCAAGGACAACCATCGGGGACTCGGTCTGTTGTTTGGGCCGATCGCCAGCGCCAAGCCCGCGCGCTGCGTGATGTGTACGCATCTGGCAGCTTTTCTTAACCGGACGGGCGCAAAAACCGCCTAAACGGCTCATTTCGAAACAAATTTGCATAGAATTGTTTCGAAATGCGTTCTTATACACAAAAGCCTTCAAATAGCGTTAAACTATTCAATCACTGATTGATTGTCTCCGCCATCTTTTGGAGAGAGGGTTTGTATGGCTAAAAAACGCAATGGGCGCCAGGATGCCATTAGAGATATTGTGCGCAATAAGGACGTCCGCACGCAGCGCGTGCTGGTCGATGAGCTCCGCGCTATGGGCTTTGATTGCACGCAGGCGACTGTCTCTCGCGATATTGCCGATATGGGGTTGCGTAAGCTCCCTGAGGGCATCTATGTTCTAGCAGAGGACCTGCACCTGCAGCGTATGGTTTCCGAGCTCGTAACGGGCGTTTTGCGTACCGATAATCTGGTTATGATCAAGGCCCAGCCTGGCACGGCTTCCGGCATCGCCGCCGCCGTTGATGCGGCAGAGTTGCCCGATGTGCTTGGCTCGCTTGCCGGCAACGATACGATTTTGGTTATTGCCCAGACGGCCGAGGACGGCGAGCGTCTTGAGGCGCTGATCAATAAGCTGAGCAATTCTCGCAAGTAGGCGTGCGGGTCGTGCGCTAGGCACTGTGCGCGCTGACATAGTGGCTTGTAAAGGGTATCGACGTTGGTCGGTACCCCCTTTTTTGTCTGCCGGTATAAAGACCGCCCATCAGGTCGCTTTAAACTAAAAAGGCCCCCGAGCAGTTTAATAAGCTGCTCGGGGGCCTTGTTGCTTATGGCCGGATGATTTCTAGCCGACCGTATCGTCAGGCGTGGGCGAAGGGTCGGGAGTGGGCGTAGGCGTAGGCGTAGGGTCGGGAGTGGGCGTAGGCGTAGGCGTAGGCGTGCCGCCATCGCCGCCGGTCGAACCACCAGTGGAGCCGCCCGTCGAGCCATCGGTCGTACCGGTGCCGCCGGTGGTGTCGCCGCCCGTGGTCTCGGTGGTCGTGGACGTCGTTGTCGTCGTTGTGGTTTCCTCTTCGTCCTCGTTCTGGTCCTTGTCGTCGTTCTCCGTCTTCTTGGTGTTGCTGGTGCCGTAGAACTTCCAGACGCTGTTGTTCTTGTAGGTGGGCGCCGTTCCGGTCGCAAACTCCTCGCGCTCGGTACCGGTCAGAACGGTGTTCATAAACCGCTTAAAGACAGGCAGGTTGGTGCTGTCGCCCAGCAGGTCCGTGCCGTATTTTTGGATGGGGATCTCACCTGCGGAATAGCCGGTCCACAGGGCGCACGCCAGCTGCGGGGTATAGCCGCAGAACCACAGGTTGGTGGTGTTGTCGGTGGTGCCCGTTTTGCCGGCATAGGGCTGGTTGACGCTCAAGGCGCCGGCAGCACCCGTACCGCTGCCCTGCATGACGCCGGACAGAACATCGGTGACCGCGGCGGCCTCGCCCTCGGTAAGCACCTGTGAGGGATTGTCCGTGTGCTGGTACAGCACCGAACCGGTACGAGAGTCAATCTCGGTGATGGCGATCGGCTGGCGATAGTAGCCGCCGTTGGCAAACGTCGCGTAGGCGGCGGCCATCTCGAGCGGCGAGATCGAGCCGGTGCCGAGCGTCATGACGGGAACGTCCTCGATGTTGTCCTTGGCGGGATCGATGCCGAGCTTTTTGACGAGCGAGATGATCTTGCTGTTGCCGACGGCTTCCGCCACCTGGATGTAGCCGGTGTTGGAGGAGTATGCCGTCGCCTGCTTAAGCGTGATGTTGCCATAGCTATGGTTGGCGTAGTTTTGGACCTCGGTCGTGGTGCCCTTGGCCTTGAGCGGCGAGTTGCAGTTGAGGGTGACGTTGGGGTTCATGCCGTTTTGGATGGCAGTTGCCAGCGTAAAGGCCTTAAAGGTGGAGCCGACGGGACGCTTGGCCGTGGCATGGTTTACGTGGTTCTCGTCGGCGTTGTAGTCGTAACCGCCCACCATGCACTTGATATAGCCGGTCTTGGGGTCGACAACGACCATGCCCATGTCCAGGCCGTCGAGCGAAAGCGTGTCGAGCTGCTCGCGGACGGCATTCTCTGCCACCTGCTGCATCGTGGGGTCGATGGTGGTCTTGACGGTCAGGCCGCCCTTAAAGAGCACGTCGGTGGAGAACTCCTGCTCCAGAAGCTTCTTAACATAGGCCACAAAGTAGGGCTGAGAGTAGACGTCGACACCGCTGCCCGAAATCTCGGTCACGTTGAGCGTGATGGGCTCGGCCTGGGCGGCATCGTGCTCCTCCTGGGTGATATGGCCCAAGCGCAGCATGTTGTCGAGAACCTTGTTGCGGCGAGACAGTGCCAGATCGGGATTGACCGTGGGGTCGTACTGCGAAGGCGAGTTGGGAAGGCCGATGAGCAGCGCGGCCTCGCTCAGGGTGAGGTCGGCGGCGCTCTTGGACAGGTAGGTCTCGGCGGCGGCCTCGATGCCGTAGGCACCGTGGCCGTAATAGATGGTGTTGAGGTACATCATGAGGATCTCGTCCTTGGAGTACATCTCCTCCATCTTGATGGCGATATAGGCCTCGCGCACCTTACGCTCGATGGTCGAATCGAACTGCTCCTCCTGCAGGATGGTGTTGCGTACCAGCTGCTGGGTAATGGTCGATGCGCCCTCGTGGCCACCGGAGACGGTTGCCACGGCAGCACGCGCGATACCCCACAGGTCGATACCGCCGTGCTCGTAGAAGCGCTCGTCCTCGACGTCGACGGTGCCCTGCAGCACGTACGGAGAGACCTGGTCCTTGGTGACGGACTTGCGGTTTTGCGTGTAGAAGCTCGCGATCTTGTTGCCGTTGCAATCGACGATCTCGGTGGGTTCACTCACCAGATAGGCGTTGGCGTCGGTATAGTCGGGCAGATCGGACAGCCAACGGTTGACGTTGCCGATCATGCCGATGCCAAACGCTACGCCCGCGATGAGCAAAAAGCCCAAGAACGAGAGCAGGATCATGGGCAGGGCATGCGTCTTGGAACGACTGCGTCCCTGTCGTTGGCGAGGACCCATATATTGACCTCCAGGTATGTCGTGCCGGGCGGCGGGTGCGCCGCTGGGGCAGGATGGACATAAGTTATTACACGATAAACCAAACGAGGCGCGCGAGGCCTCGTGTATGCTGGATGACGGCATTTTTCAGAGTGAATGCATACCTTGTTGGTAAGGAGTTTGCCGATGGCGATTCGGACGATGGGGCCGAGTGGACAATGCGATAACGAGCCGGGGGCTGCCGAGGCGGCGCTGCCCGAGCTGCTGGCGCCTGCCGGCGGACTCGATCAGATGCTCGCTGCCATTGCGGCGGGCGCCGATGCCGTCTATGCGGGCCTGGGCGGGTTTAACGCCCGCGTGAGCGCGCACGGCTTTACCGACGACGAGTTTTTGCGCGGCTGCGCCGTGGCGCATGCGCACGGCGTGCGTGTATACGTGACGCTCAACGTGTTTGTGTTCGATGACGAGTTGGCCGACGCGGTGGCGCTGGGGGCACACGCGCATGAGTTGGGTGCCGACGCCTTGATCGTGGCGGATGCCGGTCTGGCCTGCGCGTTGCGCGCGGTGATTCCCGGGGTCGAGATTCACCTGTCCACGCAGGCGGGCGTCCATAGCGAAGGCGCCGTGCGCCTAGCTGCCGACGAGCTCGGGGTCGAGCGCGTGACGACCGCCCGCGAGCTGGCGGTCGACGAGATTGCCGCCCTGTGTGCCACCGGCGTGCCTATCGAGGTGTTCTGCCACGGCGCGATTTGCATTGGATATTCGGGCGCCTGCGAGTTTTCGGCCCTGCGGCGTGGGCGATCGGCGATGCGCGGCGACTGTACGCAGCCGTGCCGCTTGGCGTACGACCTGGTGGACGAGGCGGGGGAGAGCGTCGTTTCCGTGGAGGGCGATCGTCTGCTGTGCCCGCGTGACTATCTGGGCATTGCGTACCTGCCCGAGCTTGTTGGGGCCGGGGTGGCGTCGCTCAAGATCGAGGGGCGCATGAAAAACCCCGACTACGTGTTCAACGTGGTGCGGGTGTGGCGTCGTGCACTCGATATGCTACGTGATGGCGCGTGGGATGCCGCTGCCGTGTCGGCGCTCGAGCGCGAGCTGGGCAGGTCGTTCAACCGCGGGTTTACCGATGCGTATCTGCGGGGGCGATCGGGTGCTGAGCTCATGAGCTTTGAGCGTGCGATTAACCAGGGCGTGCGCGTGGGCCACTTGGTGACGGTGGGTCACGAAGAGGTGACCGTCGAGCTCGATGCCGCCGTTGCCGCGGGCGACACGCTCGAGATCCGGTTCTATCCGGGTGCCGACGCGCGCCCCGATGTGCCCAAGCGCTGGCCCCAGGTGCCCTGCCCGGTGGATGCAGCGGCGGGGGAGCGCGTCGTCGTGCACTGCAAACGTAAGGTGGATGCGGGATGCGAGGTGTACCTGATTCGCAGCGCCGGCGTGTTGGAGCAGACGGCCGACGTACTGGAGCACATGCGAGTCGAGGCGGACGCGGTCGTACCCGTCGCACGAGCCGTTGAGGTACTGCCCTTTGAGGGCGCCGTGACTGTTGACGACGTGCCCGAGGCGACGTTGGCGGAGCCGACGGAAAGGGGGGCTTCCGCTCGCATGGTCTTTGCCTGGCAGCTGATGGATACCGACCCGTGCGGCGAGCGCGATCTGTCCGATGCGACCGTGGTGCTCGACGAGGTCTGTCGCGCAGCCGATGCCTCGCGTGCCCGCTCGCTTATGCGGCGTGCCGGGCGCGTCGTCTGCCGTAATCTGGGACAGGTGGCGATGGCGCGTGAGCTGGGCGTGGCGTTTGACGTTGCGGCACCGGTGTTTTGCGCGAACCGGGTTACGCTTGCCTGGCTACGCGGGCTCGGCGCGGGCCGTGTGTATTTGCCTGCCGAGCTTGTCGCCGACGACGCGGAGCGCGTTGCCGAGCTTGCCACTTGCCCTGGTGTCTTGGGGCCTGTCGATGCCGACCGTCCCGAGCTCATGGTGTGCGAGCACTGCTTGCTGACTGCCGAGGGCGCCTGCGCCACGGATGCGGCGGGGCAGGTCCGTTGTCGTGACTGCTCGCGCCGTCAGCAGGCGCGCTTTTTGGTCGAACGTGACGGCACGCGTTTGCCGGTCGTTATCGACGCGTGCGGCAGGACGAGGATTTTCCTGTCGTAGGTGTTCGGCCGCGCCGTTTTGGTTATTATTAGTGGGTTTATGAACTTCGAGCACCGCCGTATCCGGTGAGGGTGCTATAGCAAAAGGAGGATACCCAATGCTGTCTGTCGACGAGCAAATGCGTATCATCACCTCGGGCGCAGCGCAGATCGTCCCCGAGGCCGACCTTCGCAAGAAGCTTGAGAAGGGCGAGCCCCTCAACATCAAACTCGGCGTCGATCCCACCAGCCCCGACCTGCACCTGGGCCATGCCGTGCCCCTGCGCAAGATGCGTCAGTTCCAGGACCTGGGCCACAACGTCACCCTCATCATCGGTAACGGCACCGCACTGATCGGCGATCCTTCGGGCAAGAACTCCACCCGCCCGCAGCTTTCGCAGGAGCAGATCGAGGCCAACGCCGAGACCTACGTGAGCCAGGCCATGAAGATCCTGGATCCCGAGAAGACCACCATCGTGCACAACGGCGACTGGATCCTGTCGATGGATCTGGCCGGCCTGCTGCAGGTGTGCTCCAAGTTCACCGTCGCCCGCATCCTCGAGCGCGATGACTTTACCAAGCGCTACCAGTCCCAGACGCCGATCGCCCTGCACGAGTTCCTGTACCCCGTGATGCAGGCCTTCGACTCCGTTCAGATCAAGGCCGACGTGGAGATGGGCGGCACCGACCAGCTCTTCAACCTGCTCGCTGGTCGCGAGCTCATGGAGAAGATGGGCATGGAGCCGCAGATCGCGCTTACCATGCCGCTGCTCGAGGGCACCGATGGCGTGCGCAAGATGTCCAAGTCCTACGGCAACTACATCGGCCTGACCGATGCTCCCAAGGATATGTTCGGCAAGACCATGTCCATCCCCGACGAGATGATCGGCAAGTACTATCGTTTGGCCAGCTCGCTCACCCCGGCCGAGGTCGACAAGATCGACGCTGCCCTGGCCGACGGTTCCGCCGATCCCTATGAGCTTAAGCGCGCGCTGGGCCGCGACCTGTGCGACACCTATCACGGTGCCGGTGCCGGTGACGAGGCTCAGGCCGAGTTCGACCGCGTGTTCAAGGAGGGCCAGCTTGCCGACTTCCCCGAGAAGCATGTCGAGCTGACCGTCAACGACGAGGGCCAGATCTACCTCGCAGGCCTGCTTAAGGACCTGGGCCTTTCGGCGAGCGCCGGCCAGGCTCGTCGCGACATCGACGGCGGCGGCGTCAAGATCAACGGCAAGGCCGTGGCTCCCAAGAGCTACAACATCGATCCGAGCGCCCTCAAGCTGGGCGACACCCTCTCCGTAGGCAAGCGCAAGGGCTTTAAATTGGTCTAGCAAGTAGGTCAACCTAACATGTGCAATAGGGCCGCAGCCGGAACGATTCCGGCTGCGGCCCTTTGAGTTGCGGTGAAATAGTTCCTAAAAATGCCATACGGCGCCCAGGCAGGAACTATTCCACCGCAACTTTTCTTCCGCACCCAAGGGATCATTTGGCGGTGCCGTTAAGCGGATGGGGTGTTAGCGGGACCTCCTTTTGGGCATACAATTGCTATTGGCTTGCTGCGGTGAAGGCTCGTCCGCTCCGCAGTTATTTCTACAGTTAAAGGAGTATGTATGTCCGTTGAGGTCATGAAGTCTGTGATCGATGCAGCCGAGGGCCGCGTGCCCGTCGACACGCTGTTTGCCAATGCGCAGATTGTCGACGTATATGGCCAGCGCGTGGCGCCCGGTAGCGTTGCCGTCAAGGACGGTGTGATCGTCGGCGTGCTCTACGACGGTCGCGACGATGCCGCCGGCACCTACGAGGCGACCGAGGTCATTGACTGCCAGGGTCGCTATATCGCCCCCGGCTTTATCGACGGACATCTGCATATCGAGTCCTCGAACATCCGTCCCGCCGAGTATGCGCGCATGGCGGCGACACGCGGCACCACCACTGCCATTGCCGACAGCCACGAGATCGCCAACGTTGCGGGGCTCGACGGCCTGCGCTTTATGATCGAGGACGGTCGTCGTGCTCCTATTTCCATCAAGTACATGATGCCCTCGTGCGTGCCCGCGCTGCCCGACGAGCAGGCCGGTGCCGTCATCACCGCTGCCGATATGCAGGCGTTTTTCGCCGAGCATCCGGGCGATGTCTTTGGCCTGGGTGAGATGATGAACCTGCCGGGTGTCTTTATGGCCGATCCCGAGACCTGCGCTCGTATCGATGCTGCCAACCAGACGCCGTCCAAACAGGTCGACGGCCATGCGCCGCTCGTTGCCGGCAAGGACCTCAACGCCTATGCCGCAGCGGGCATTATCGCCGACCACGAGTCGACGATTCCCGAGGAGGCGCTCGACAAGCTGTCTCGTGGCATGTACGTGATGCTGCGCGAGGGTACGTGCAGCCATGACCTGGCCAACCTGTCGCCGATGCTGCTGGAAAACCCCGCCCGCGCCCGTCGCTGCTGTTTTGCGACCGACGACCGCGCTCCCTCCGATGCGCTTTCGACCGGTATGATCGACAACGCCTGCCGAGTGGCTATCGAGGCCGGTATTGACCCCGTGGTCGCCATCTCTATGGCGTCCCTTTCCACGGCCGAGGCGTTTGGCCTGGACCACGGCTGTCGCGACCCGCACGAGCTGCGTGGCGCCATTGCCCCGGGCAAGCGTGCCGACCTGCTGGTACTCAACGACCTGACGTTTGCCACGGCTCCGCATCGCGTATATGCCGCCGGTGCTCTGGTGGCGCAGGACGGCACCTTTGTGGGCGAGATCGCACCCGAGATGGCCGAGGTTGCGGCCCTTGCCGATGAGCTGCGTGCTTCCGTTAAGCTGCCGAAGCTATCGCTCGACGTGTTCGACTATGCCTTTAAGCCGGGCGAGGCCGTGATTGACGTGGTGCCGGGCAAGGCCATCACGGGTATGGCTCGTCCCGAGAATGCCGAGGGCCTGCGCCGCATTATGCTGATCGAGCGCCACGGCCGCGGCTTGTCACTGCAGGCCGAGGGCGCCGACGGTGATGGCCCTGCGGGCCTGGGTCTTGTTGGCAAGCACATTGGCCGCGGCTGGGTGCGCGGCTTTACCATCACGGGCGGCGCTATCGCCTCGACGATTGGCCACGACTCGCACAACGTGTGCGTGGTGGGCGACAACGCCGCCGATATGATGGCTGCCGTCGAGGCCGTGGGCCAGGGCGGTCACGTGCTGGTGCGCAACGGCGAGGTCGTGGCGCGCATTCCGCTGGCGCTCGGCGGCCTGATGAGCGAAGGCACGGCCGAGGATGTCGCCGCGCAGCACGACGACTTTATGGTCAAGGCGCGCGCCATGGGTATTGAGCCGCCGCTCGACCCCATCATGGGCATCATCTTCCTGCCCCTGCCGGTCATCCCGACGCTCCGTATCCGCCCCGAGGGCATGTTCGACGTCACCACCTTCACCTACGCCGACTAGTTATCGGGGATGTTCTTCAACGATTAGTCGTCGGGGACACTCTTTGACGTGTCGCCTGACGCCGCGACCATGAGGCCTCTGGCATGTGTGAGCTATTTGCTAGGTCCTTGTAGCGTTTGCGCCCGCGGAGTCTTATCTGAGCTCCCTTTGGGTACGTTGGAATCGGATATACGTCCGATTCCAACAAGCCCGAAGGGAGCTTTTCTATGTTTAAACTGATTGCATCCGATATGGACGGCACGTTGCTTGACGAAAACGGCCAGGTGCCTCCCGAGACCTACGAACTGATTCTGGCGCTACACGAGCATGGCGTGCATTTCGCCGCATCGTCAGGTCGTCGCTACGATCGCCTGTGCGAGTTCTTTGCGCCCGTTCGCGACAAGATGGACTTTGTCGCCGCCAACGGCGCCCAGGTCTTCGCCGACGGCAAAATGGTAGACCGTGAGGTGTATTCACACCTGGCGATTCGAAGGCTCGCCCAGGCTGTCGCGACGTTTCCCAATCTGCATCTTGCGCTTTTTGACCGAACCAAGTCCTTCCTGCTCGATGACGAGTGCAAGTTCGTGCGTGAGGTCGATAAGGACCTTCCCAATGCCGAGCGCATTTGGGAGCTGCCCGATCCCAGCGTAAATATCATCAAAGCGAGTATCTTTTGCGACGACGGTGCCGTTATGGACAGTGCGTACGTGCTGCAGCGCGAACTCGGTCAGCTCTTTACTTTTGCGCCTTCGGGTAACGCGTGGATCGACGCCATGCAGCCCGGCGTGTCGAAGGCTTCGGGTATCGCACAGCTCGCGGAGCATTATGGCATTGGGCGCGATGAGGTTATGGCGTTTGGCGACTCGATGAACGACTACGAGATCATTCGCTTTGTCGGCACGGGTTGTGCGATGGAAAATGCACGCCCCGCGCTCAAGGCCGTTGCCGATCGCGTGGTGGGGCGCAACCGCGACCACGCCGTCCAGCAGGAGCTCCGCCACGTTTTGGAGAGCCTCGCCTGATCCGGCAGTTGGGGACGTTCCTTTTCCGCCGGCAGTGGGGGACAGTCCTTGCAACTTTTTCGCGAAGAGTGTCCCCAACGACTAGTCGTTTAAGAACGTCCCCAATGACTAGCCGATGACTAGGCGAGGGTTGCCATGATGGTGCGGGCGACGCCGTCGTGGTCGTTATCGTATTCGGTGATGGCGTCGGCGGCGTCGCGGTCCTCGGGCTCGGCGTTGATCATGGCCATGCCATGGCCCGCCGCCTGCAGCATGGGGATGTCGTTGATGTTGTCGCCGAAGGCCCAGGCGTCGGCAAGACGCTCGCCCAGATGCTCGCACAGCCACGTGAGGGCCGTTCCCTTGGTGGCGCCCTCGCCCATGACCTCGATATTCATGGCGTACGAACGCGTGACCTCAATGCCTCCGAGCGTGTCGAGCTCCGCTGCGATGGCGTCGCGATCGGCCGGGTCGTGCCAGTACATGGCGATGCGTTCGAGCGTCTCGACCTCGTCGATCTTGTTGTCGATATCCATGTCGATCGGTGTTCGTGTGCGCTTGAGCGAAGCCGCGATATGGGGGTCGCCGCCGCAGAATTCGTCCAGGCGCGTGTAGAGCGAGCGGGGGAGGAAACACTGCCCGTCTGCGAAGATATCGAAGGTGACGTCATGGCCGGCGGCAATGCTATGGACGCGGTGGGCGATGGCGCGGTCGAGCGGTCGGCTCAAAATGCGCGTAGCACGTGAGGTATCGGTGGGCACGTCGTCGTCGAGCTGCCAGACGCTGGCACCGTTGGCGCAGACCGCGTAGTGCACGGCGGGGTGAGCGAGGATGGGCTCAAAGATGCCCGACAGCGGGCGCCCCGTGCAGAGCACAAATTCAATCCCGCGTCGAGCGAGTTCGTCGAGCATCGCCCAGGTGGCATCGCTCATCTGCTTATCACTCGTTAGCAGCGTTCCGTCCATATCGGAAAACACAATCATTCGATGCAGTCCTTTCTACTGGCATAAAAAGCGTGGCCGAGGGCGGTGATGCCCTGGCCACGCTCGGGTTCTATAACGGTCCGCGTCCTAGCGATCGGCGAGCGGCTTGTACTCCAGCGGCTCGATAACCGGACGGTATGCCGGGCGAATAATACGGTGCGCGCAGAAGAGCTCTTCCATGCGGTGCGCCGACCAGCCGGCCATGCGGGCGACGGCGAACAGCGGCGTAAAGAGCGTCTCGGGCACGCCGAGCATCTTGTAGATAAAGCCTGTGTACAGGTCGATGTTGGCGCAGATGGGCTTGGTCATGCCGTGGTCGCGCATCACCTGTGGGGCCAGGCGCTCGATGCGCTCGATGAGCGCGAACTCCTCGCCCAAGTCCTTCTTGGCGGCAAGCGTGCGCGCGTAACGGCGGCACACCTCGGCACGAGGGTCGCTCAGCGTATAGACGGCGTGGCCCATGCCGTAGATGAGACCTGTGCCGTCGAAGGCCTGCTTGTCGAGGATCTTGCCCAGGTAGGCCGCGACCTCGTCCTCGTCCTCCCAATTGGAGACATGCGCACGGATGTCCTCGTGCATGGACACGACCTTGGCGTTGGCGCCGCCGTGGCGCGGGCCCTTGAGCGAGCCGATGGCCGCGGCGTAGGCGGAATACGGGTCGGTGGCCGAGGAGGACAGCACGCGGCAGGCAAACGTGGAGTTGTTGCCGCCGCCGTGCTCGGCATGCAGCATGAGCATCACGTCGAGCAGCATGGCCTCATCGCGGGTGAATGCCATGCCGCCGCGCAGCACCTGCAGGATGGTCTCGGCGGTGGAGAGGCCGGGCGTAGGGTGCGGTACATGAACCTCGGAGCCGCGGCGCTTGGCGACCGAGGCCATATGCGCGAAGGCGGCGATGCGGGGGAGACGGGCGAGCATGGAGATGGCGACGTCGATTTCGTGCTCGGGTGTAATGGCGTCGGGCTCGGCGTCGAAGGCGTAGAGCAGCAGCACGGCGCGCTGAAGCACATTCATGATGCTCGACGACACCGTGGTCATGGGGAACTTGCGGACGTATTCGTCGCTCAGATGCCTAAAAGCACCCAGGCGTTCGCAAAAACCGTCGAGTTCCTCTTTGGTGGGCAGCGAGCCCGTGATGAGCAGGTAGGCGACCTCTTCGTAGCCATAGCGATCCTCGGCCTGGGCGTTGTTGACCAGGTCTTCGATGCTGTAGCCGCGAAGCGTGAGCTTGCCCTGATCGGGCACGACCTTTCCGTCGACCTTGTTGTAGCCGTGCACATCCGAGATGCGAGTGAGGCCCGCGACCACGCCCGAGCCGTCGGCATTGCGCAGGCCGCGCTTGACATTGTGCTCAACAAATAGGCCCTCGTCATAAGGGTCAGTCGGCAGGCCATAGTAGAGATTTTCGCTTTCGGGCGAAATCTGGCGGCTCGCTTCGTAATCCAAGACCAGGCGGCTCAAGTGGTCGTCGAAGCGGTAATAGATTTTCTTGGCGTCGTAGGCCATGCGCGCTCCTCTCCGGGCCGCATCGGGGTGACTTGCATGGGCATGCGCGCGTCAGGCTATCCCCAGCGGCTTGCTCGCTACAGGCGGTACATAAAGTTAAAGACGTCCTCGCGCTGGATGGACACGTTGACGCCCGAAAGCTCGCCGGCCTCGGCCAGCGCCTTCTGCAGCTCGGCGAAGTCGAGCTTGGACTCGGCGGTATCGGCCAGCATGGTCATGGTGAAGATGTCCTCGATAATGGACTGCGTGATGTCGCGGATGTCGACGTTGGCCTCGCCTAGGACACGGGTGACGCCGGCGACGATGCCGGGGCGGTTCTTGCCAAGGACGGTGATGACGATACGGGAGGACGAGATCTCGGCCATGGGAAACCCTTTCGCGTGATTGCGGCGCGCGCGGGGCGCTCCGCTACGGTACAGTGTTCATCATTGTACCTGTCTGGCGCAAAAAAGGCGCGCTCGCTGCGGCGTTACATGCCTGCAACATGAGCGTAAGGGGGAAGGCCGTACGGGGAAGAGCCGTCTGGCGCGTGTCCGGCTCGTGTTGGGTTGATTTCCGATCTCAGCCGAACACATTGAGCGGACAGGCCGTTCCCGCAGTCAGCCGAACGCCTCCGACGGCTGATTCCGAACTGGAAGCGGAGGGCATCCCCGCCCTTCGGTAGGGGATACCGCTCCGCGGCGCATGCCGCGGGCGGCGCCCCTATCGGACCACCGTGACCTCAGTTGGGATGGGCCCAGCACTGCCGCGTACTCGGTGAGCTAGAGCCAACTGTTCGTCTTCACGTCGCGTATGGCGATATTTCGGTCGTCCGGCTCGGTGATGCCGTAGCCGAACGCCTGGAGCGTCTCGATGGACTCCTGGATCCTCTGTTGGAACATGGGACCCGGATCGACCCTCGGCCCGAGGTGCCCGCGCCAAAGGCACGGCGTGGCGCGCAGCATGTTATGGATTTTGGAGATGGGCTCGATGTCGGCGTAGACGTTGAGCGTCGCCATGGCGTCCTTGTGGCCGAGGATCGATTGGAGCGCCTTGATATCGCCGCCTTGGCGGATCCACTGCGTTGCGAACGTGTGGCGAAGGCCGTGGAACGTGATCAGCTCGTCGTTGGTGCCCATGAGGCCGTTGGTCTCCGAGAACGTCTTGAACGCCCTGCGGATATAGCTTGTCGTCGCGAAGGTCGCGCCCGGCTCCGACAGGATGTAGCAGTCCCCGATCTCGACCGCCCCGGTAAGGCCGCGCAAGCGCAGCTTTCCGCAGTCGATCTCGTGGGTCTCCTTCAGGAAGGGGAGTAGGCCGACCGGGTCGATGGGGATACCCCTGGCGTCATGAGTCTTGGTGTCCTTGATGAACGAACCCATTCCCTTCGCGTACGCCACCGAGTGTCTGATCGAGATCAGGCCCGTCTCGAAATCCACATCGCACCACCGAAGGCCGCAGACCTCGCCGATTCGCATCCCCGTGTGCAGGGCGAGTACGACCGCCCTCTAATCCTCGGCGGACCAATCGAGTCCGAACTCCTTTCGGGCATCCTCTTCGCTCATGACTTCGAGAAGGTCTCCGGGTTGGCAACGAAGGGCGAGGCATAGCTGCTCGAGTGTGTTGAAGCGAATGCCGCGAATATGCCCTTTTTTAATACGGGACAGGTTCACGGGCGTGGTTCCAATCCTTTCGGCAAGTTCGTTCGAGGAAATCTTTCGCTCGGCCATGATCTTGTCGAGGCGAACAATTACGGGCATGGCGTTTCCTTACGCAATCTCGTCGGAGTCGAGGTACAGCTCTCGGGCGTACAAGAAGAGCTGGGAAAGCATGAACAGGACGATGCCGAGAACCAGAGAGGTCCAATCGAATGATGAAGCGATCTCTTGGGCGCCGACGGCCCCCTCGCCGCCAAACATCGAAACGGAGGTTTTGAGTGAGCCGGCGTAGAGGCTGGTGGCAGCTTGAACAACGAAGAGAATGCCGAGCACCTTCAAGCATGTCGCAGACCCTTTCTTGAAGGGGTCTCCGCTCTTGATTGTCCACACGAGAACGGCGCTGAGGATGGTCGTAGCGATACCGATGACGGCAGGGACCAATGTCGAGATCGCAAGGGCTGGATACGCGGGGGAGTCTGCAATTACAGGGTTGTCGAGCACTTCGATTGCTGGCTTTAAGGAGAACGCCACTTGTGCGATGGCGGTGGCGCAAAGGGTCGCAGAGGCTATCGCACATGCGATGCGGAAGGAATGAAGCCGGGGAGTGCGATTGTCGGAACTCATAATAACCTCCGAAGAATTTAAAAAACTCAGGTTACTTTTTAACAGTTTATGTTAAATTGACTTTGCCGGCAAGTAATCACAGCATGCTGCAACCGAAACCCCTCTAGATTGGAGAGGATTATGTTCAGTACTGTTAAGTCGTGTAAGCTCTTGGTTTTCCTCGGCCTCGCTCTTTGTCTGTTGCTGCCGGGAGCCCCCGCTTTTGCGGATACCCCGATGCCTCCTTCCCAGGAGAGCAGCCAGTGTGCCCTCGTTGAGCCCCTCGGGTATACGGACGACGTCGTCGATACCTACTGGAGCTACAGCTGTCCTCGCGGCGTAAGCGGGCACAGCATCTCGATGTTCAACATCTCTTACAAGACGATCTCCTACCGAAATGGCTATCGCCATCCGCGCATCATAGGGAATCCCGCCTCGCTGCAATGTGCTCCTGTGGTGTTCTTGGCACAACTGATAAATGGCAATTTGTCTATAGCACCTACTAGATGCGAGGAAGGGCCGAGCATTTTGTTCGGCCCCTCTGTTCCGACTGGATGAGGTTAAGGTTGGCGATGAATATGCTCAAGATCTCGAAGGCAATCTTTAGGTCGCTCCTCTCCTCCAGGTCGCTCTGTGTTGTCGTTGTTGCGTTGATGGTTCTTTGTACTTTGCCCGTCTTCAGGAGCGCGGCTGGCATCGACGGACGGGTTGAATACCTCGAGTCGGGAATAACCCGTGTTGAGCAGGAATTGTCAGCATCCTATGCGGATGCGCTTGTGAATGCGGGGGAGGAGGGCGTCTATACCTCTTCATCAAGCATGCCCGCGCTTCTGTACCCTCTTGCCGCGGGGCGTCTTGTCTTGGCGCCGCTCTCTCCTCTGCTTCCGTTTCTGCAGGTATCGGATGGAGCGTACTCCTTTTATGACGGATCGAAGGAGTACTTGCTATGGGCCGCAACGGCCGTTGCCGTCTCGTTCCTTGCCGCGCGTCTTAACAAACGCGAAAAGCTCATCATCCAGGCACCGATGGGTGAGCTGGACAGGCTTGTTGCATCGAGCGTATGGGCGAGTGTTTTTGCGATGCTTGCCGTCTTTGCCATCAATCTTCCAGGGATAATCGCCGCGCTTGTGAAGAATGGCCCGGGCTCGCTGTTCTATCCGATAGGCTACATTCAATATGCGACTCCGGTTATCAAACCGGCTTGGCTGGTGTTCGCGCAGGCGGCCATCTTGCAATTCTTGGTGGCAGCGTTCATCTCGCTTGTCGTTCACCTTGCCGTGAAGATTGCCAATAACCCTACGCTTGGAATCGTGTTCGTATGTGCCCTGATGGGGGTGACGATGGTTCCCGGGTATTACGGAAGATCCATCGCTTTACGTGAGTTCGCCCTGTTGAATCCCCTTTCGTATGCGAACACCGAGTTGACCGTCGGCGCCTATAGCCCGTACCCGACAACGCAGATAGTGAATCTGCCCGGACTTTGCTTCGAGCGTGGCGCGATTACCCTCGTATGCGCAATCGGGATCGAGGTGCTGGCAATTAGCCTGCTTTGCGTTGCTGGAAAGAGCGGCTGCGCGCGCCCGATGCCCCCGATTTGTCTTGAGAGAGGTTCCTTCACCGCATCGAGAGCGGCAACTCGTTCGAGCGCTTGTGCCTCCGCCGTTGCATACGTAAGAACGATGGGGAAACTGCTCCTGCATTCTCCTGCCCTCGCCGTATGCGCGATTGCAATGTCGACGACGATGCTGGCCCCGGCTCTGGTTGAGGTGTTTCCTGACGCTGATGACGTTTCCGCTGTTCGGTATAGGGATGGGGAGCTCCGTTCAATAGATCGGTATCTAGAGCAGGACGCTGCGAATATGGATGTCGAGGGCAAAACGGCCCTGGAAGACATGCGAGATGCTCTTTCGGGTTTTGTGTACGCGCCTACGCCTGCGGAGGGGTTTCGAAGCCTTGCGACGTACGAGCGCGCTCGAGGCGAACTGGGCGCGGCAGATGCGACCCTCCTGCAATCGATCGGAATCGAGCCGGAGACTCCTTCTCGTGCGGAGGCGCGCGCCCTTCTGCTCGAGTCGATCGCGAGCTTGCCGGACCCCAAGGTTTACGAGTTAAGTACGAAGATGCCCCCATTAATCCTCCTTTCGTATTTCCAGGCAGCGCTTCCTTCCTTGTTTTGGCTGTTGCCCGTGGTTGTCACATCGCTTGCGTGTACCCACCTGCAGTGCCGTTCCCTTCTGGTTTTCCAAGTCCCCGCAACAGCGCATGTGCGTTTTCTGACGGCTGTTGCGCTGTCTCTCCTGCTTGGCCTGGCGCTGCTTTTGGTGTCGATGGTTCCCGCTGCGGTTGTGTCCTTGATTAAGAACGGTGCGGGTGGATCGGAGTATCCCGTCGCTCTCATTCGAGCGGGGGCTTCGACAACGTCCATGGTGGGGGAGGCGGTGTTGCGTAGCGTTCCGTTGCTGGTCATGGCATACGGCGTGATTTCCGTCGTCGCTGCGTTGACAGCAGCGATTAGCCGCAGCCCCGTTGTCACCGGAGTGGTTTGCGCGGTTCTCTTGGTGTTGGGTTCGTTGAGCGCTCATGTTGAAAGCGCGGGCATGGGCGCCGCGCTGCTGGCTCCATTCGCCTCGTTTGATCCCGCTTCCCAGGTGGGGACGATTGGGTTCCTTGGGCGAGGGACGAACGCGATGCCTTTTGGAGAGGTCGTCGGCGCATCGGGCGCTCTGCTGGTGGTCTTGGGCGCCGTATCTCCGTTGTTGGTGCGCCTGGGTGTTCCGAAGATCGAAAGGGGATGATCTCGATGATTGACCTTCAAACGCTGACGATCTCTTATGGAAAGAAGGTGCTCGTAGATTCGGTGAACGCTGAGTTTGCCCCGGGTACGGTCTACGGTCTCGTCGCTCCGAACGGGCATGGAAAGACGACGTTGCTGCGTGCGATGGCAGGTTTGCCGGGTCCTCGCGTGGACGGGAGCATCGTTCTGGATGAGGTGCAGGGTACGGGTGCGAGAGAGGTCCGTTCTATGATCTTCTATGCACCTGGTGAGGGAACGCTGCTGTATCCCGGATTGCGTGCGGAAGATCACCTCAAGATGGTTTGCGATATGTGGCCGCATGCTCGTGATATCGAGGAGGTGGTGGAGCAAACGCAGATAGGCGAGTTCGCGAAGATGAGGATCCGCGCTCTGAGCCAGGGTATGAAGCAGCAGCTTACCTTGGCGATTGCGTATGCGACGGGTGCGCGGTACCTCCTGTTGGATGAACCCATGAACGCGCTCGATCCCAGCAGGGTGGACTTGCATTCCGGGATTCTCAGGAAGCTGGCCGATTCTGGTACGTGCATCATCATGTCATCCCACATCTTGGATTCGGTCGATAGACTGTGCGATGAGATTCTGTTTTTGAAGGATGGGAGGCTCATTAGAAGCATTCCGCAAGATGATGCTGCGCCGAAGTCTCCTGGATCCCATTTCGCAAAGCCTGCCGGACGCGCCGAGGGTGCGCTAAGCACGTATCGGCGACTCTACGAAAAGGGCGGGTAGAAATGCAAGTTAAAAATCTATGTGGTCAATATGATGCCGTTGAACCCGCGTATCGATACCGCCCAGCCATTCGCCTCGCCCCCATCGCACGCATCTTCATTCGGTCTGTCATTATAAATCTATCGATGACTTGAGAAATGTAGGTGCTTCTAAATGTACTGTCGACTTCTTCTCAAACTAATCCTAAGAGACAGGGCCGTATGGATCTCTACGCTCGTTCTTGCCGCAGCCTTCTCCATCCCCATTGCGTTCAATTCACCCATCTACGGACCCTTCTTTATGAAGCAGGGCATGCAGGGCTTTGTCGACGCATTCAATACGCGCGCACCCCAAGCCAACGGCACAGACCTATCGCCAGAGCAGCAAGTCGACGCGGAGCTTGCAAGATACGCGAACGCCGCTCTTGCCGCCCAAACCGACGCCGCCTTTCTCGATTCTGCCGAGAGCTACTACGCGCTCATGGACGAAGGCTTCCAATCCGGATCCATCGTGGGAGACCGAGAGACCAATGCCGCGGAGCTCGCATATTGCCGTGCTCTGAGCAGTTCCGGCATCACGCACATTCCAGCCTCCGCAAGCGATCTGCCGTTCCTCTCCTTCCTGCCCTACGCCATTGCCCAGGCGCCGTCCTTCCTTCCCTTCATCCCCTTCCTTCTCTCGTCGATACTCGTGCTCGGCGCCACAAGGCCCGGGACCCTGGCGGCAAAGGCGCCCGTGCCCAAATTCCGGCGCCTTATCCAGACCGTGTTTTCGATAATCGGCGCGGGGACCGCGATGCTCCTCGCCGGCCTTGCACCCGGGGGTATTTACGCCTTGGCCCTAAACGGCTTCGGGCAGATCGGGTACCCGATCGCCTTCTTCCATGACGGCGCGCTTACCACCACGACCGCGGGAAACGTCTTCACAGCCCTGCTTCTCGCGCTGCTTGCGGGCGGAACCTTGATATCCGTTTGCTCCGCCGTCCTATCGACCGCAACGAGGCGCGTCCTCGCGGGCCCCCTTACCTCCGCGCTGCTTGTCGCGGCCCCGGCATTCCCGTTACTGTCCGATTCGGCACTGGGGCATAACGCCGCGCTCGAGCTCCTGCCGCTGGCCGTGTTCTCGCCTATCGAGGCAACGGGTTACGTAGGATGCTTCCCGACAGAATTCATTGGCTCCGGTTCGGGCGGCGCATCGATGCTTGCCGTGGCCCTGGCATACGTCGCGGTCCTTTTCGCGGTCGGCGCCGTTGCGACACGTTCGCCCAAACAGGCTGGACCCGCTAAAAAGCACCATGGGCTCGAGCTCCTGGACGCGAGCGTGGGATACGGGAGCACGACGATACTTTCGATCGGGTCGCTTTCCTTGGGCCCGGGAACGGCGGCGGGGCTCGTCGCTCCCAACGGCTCGGGGAAAACCACCCTTCTTGAAGCGCTGTCGGGCCAATTTCCCACCCGCATCCGCTCGGGAAGCCTGTTGGCAGACGGAATCTGCCAACGTCGATCAGCCGAATTCGCAGAACTCGTCTACCTGAGCTCTTCGGGCGGCGCGGATCTCTACCCCACGCTATCGGCCCGCGAGCACCTTGCTTTCGTTAGGGAGGCGTGGAAATCGGCCACCGACATCGACTCGCTCTGCAGCTCCCTCGGAATCTCCTCATATCTCGACAAGCCGACCCGTAAACTCTCGACAGGAATGAAGCAGCAGGTAAAGCTTGCCATGGCGATATCGACCGGTTGCCCGTACCTTATCCTCGATGAACCGCTGAACGGCCTCGATCCGGGAAAGCGGAAAACCTCCTGCGACGCGATGCGCAGCGAGGTGGCGCGGGGACGCAGCGTGCTCATTTCAAGCCATCTGCTCGACGACCTGGCAGACCTCACCGACTCGTTCTACTTGGTTGATTTCCGATCTCAGCCGAACACATTGAGCGGAAAGGCCGTTCCCGCAGTCAGTCGAACGTCCCCGGGGCCCTTCTCAGGCCCCGGGGACGGCATTTTCCCAGTTGAAGGAACGGTGGAGATGTGTTTCGATGGGTCAGATTCGTGTCGTTCCGAAAAGACCGTGAACCTTTTGTGGGACGCGCGGTGCCGTGGTACCATAGCCGAGTTTGTTGTCTTGGTCGGAAACCAAGACGCCTTATGCGCTGATCGGTAACCAGCGCCTGACTAATAAGGAGTCCTACCATGAAGCAGGGTATCCATCCCCAGTATGTCGAGTGCACGGTGACGTGCTCCTGCGGCAACACCTTCAAGACGCACGCTACCGTGTCCGAGATGAAGGTCGAGCTTTGCAACGAGTGCCACCCGTTCTACACCGGCCAGCAGAAGTTCGTCGACACCGGTGGACGCGTCCAGCGCTTCGCCGACAAGTTCGGTGGCGCCGCTGCCGCCCAGCTCAAGAAGGCTGAGGAGGCCAAGGCTGCCAAGGCCGCCAAGGCTGCTGAGGCCGAGGCCGCTCGCAAGGCCGCCGCTGAGGCTAAGGCTGCCGAGAAGGCTAAGCGTGCCGCTAAGTTCGCCGAGGAGGCTGCTAAGCAGGCCGCCGAGGCTCCCGTCGAGGAGGCCGCTGCCGAGGCCGAGACCACCGAGGCTGCTGAGTAAATAGCTCGCTGAGCAAACACTCGCATTCATGGCTAAAGGGCCGCGTATCCATTTGGGTGCGCGGCCCTTTTCCTTTATTGGTGCAAACGAACCTGTCTCCATGGCACCAGATTGGTACGAAGGGGACGGATTGGTTTGCGCCAAATGGCAGAGAGACAGCGTTTTCCCAGATAAAAGCTGTCAAATTAAACCAGTCCCTTTTTGGCAGGTCGGTCGGGTCGTAGTTATTACGTGGCGGTCGAGGTCGACCGTATAGGCCGCGTCCTGTTTGGCTAAAGTACATTTATCTGTGTTTAACTCGCCCGAGGCTGCATGGCGTGGGCGATGGCCAAAAAGGAAAACCACATGGGATTCATGTCAAAGCTGCTGTCCTTTGGATCCGATAAGGACCTTAAGCGCTACTACAAGATCGTTGACCAGATCAACGGTCTTGAGCCCCAGTTTGAGAAGATGACCGAGGAGGAACTCCGCGCCCAGACCGATAAGTTCCGCGAGCGTTACGCCAACGGCGAGTCGCTCGACGACATGCTCCCCGAGGCCTTTGCCACCGTGCGTGAGGCTTCCAAGCGCATCACGGGCATGCGTCACTTTGACGTACAGCTCATCGGCGCCATGGCGCTGCACGAGGGGCATATCGCCGAGATGAAGACCGGCGAAGGCAAGACCCTTGTCTCCACTTTGGCCGGCTACCTCAACGCTATCGCCGGCAAGGGCGTGCATGTCGTTACCGTCAACGATTATCTGGCAAAGCGCGACTCCGAGTGGATGGGCCGCATCTACAAGTACCTGGGAATGACCGTCGGTCTGCTCCAGAACAACATGCCGCTCGAACTCAAGCGTCCGGCCTACCAGGCAGACGTCACCTACGGCACCAACTCCGAGTTCGGTTTCGACTACCTGCGCGACAACATGGTCACCCGCCCCGAGCAGCGCGTACAGCGCGGCCACCATTACGCCATCGTCGACGAGGTCGACTCCATCCTGATCGACGAGGCCAGAACGCCGCTCATCATCTCGGGCGCCGGCACCAAGTCCGCCAGCACCTACAAGGACTTCGCGCGTGCCGTGCGCGGCCTGGAGCGCGGTGAGGACGTCTCGCACGACATGCTCACCGCCACCGAGGACGTCGAGCCCACGGGCGACTACGTCATGGACGAGGCCAAGCACACCATCGCCGCCACCGAGCGCGGCCTTAAGAAGATTGAGCGCCGCCTGGGTATCGATGACATCTATGCCGATCTCTCCGGCCAGCTGGTCAACCACCTGCAGCAGGCGCTGAAGGCCCAGTACATGTTCCACCGCGACAAGCAGTACGTGGTCACTAATGGCGAGGTCAAGATCGTCGACGAGTTCACTGGTCGCATCATGGAAGGCCGCCGCTATTCCGAGGGCTTGCACCAGGCCATCGAGGCCAAAGAGGGCGTGCTCGTGCGCGAGGAGAACCAGACGCTGGCCACCATCACCCTTCAGAACTACTTCCGTCTCTATGACAAGCTCTCCGGCATGACCGGTACGGCACTCACCGAGGACGCCGAGTTCCGCGAGATTTACAAGCTGCCCGTCGAGGTCATCCCCCCCAACAAGCCCGTGCAGCGTGTTGACCACGAGGACCTGGTGTACCGCACCGTCCAGGCCAAGTACAACGCCGTTGCCGACGACGTCGAGCGACGTCACGCCAAGGGCCAACCGGTCCTGGTGGGCACCGTCTCCATCGAAAGCTCCGAGAAGCTGTCGGCCGCCCTTACCAAGCGCGGCATCGCGCACGAGGTCCTCAACGCTAAGCATCACGAGCGCGAGGCTCATATCGTTGCCCAGGCCGGACGCTACGGCGCCGTGACCATCGCTACTAACATGGCCGGTCGTGGTACCGACATCCTGCTGGGCGGCAACCCCGACGAGCTGGTGCGCGAGCGCCTTGAGTACGAGGGCCTGACCATGGAGGACGTGACGCCCGAGCAGCTCGAGCAGTTTAACGCCGAGGCCAAGGAGACCTGCAAGGCCGAGCGCGAGCGCGTGCTTGCCGCCGGTGGCCTGACCGTCATCGGCACCGAGCGCCATGAGTCCCGTCGTATCGACAACCAGCTGCGCGGCCGCTCCGGTCGTCAGGGCGATCCGGGCGAGACCCAGTTCTACCTGTCGCTCGAGGACGACCTCATGCGCCTGTTCGGCGGCGACAAGATGGACCGCGTCTCCAAAATGATGGTCACCGCCGACATGGGCGACGACATGCCCATCCAGCACAAGATCATCTCCAAGGCCGTCGAGAGCGCCCAGCACAAGGTCGAGAGCATCAACTTCTCCATGCGTAAGAGCGTCCTCGAGTACGATGACGTCATGAACAAGCAGCGCCAGGTCATCTACGCCGAGCGTAACAAGATTCTGGACGGCAAGGACCTGACCGACCACATCACCGAGGTCATGCACGACACCGTGTACCGCTGCGTGCAGGAGTTCTGCACCAAGGACAGCCACGATGGCGAGCGCGATCTCGAGGGCCTGCGCAAGTGGGTCGTGGAGCTGACCGGCCATATCGATACGCCCAAGTTCCCCGACGAGGATTACGAGGCCCTGGCTGCCGATGTCCTGGCTTACGTAGAGAAGTGCTACAACATGAAGGCCGAGCGCTTGGGCGAGGATCTGATGCGCGAGCTCAACACCCAGGTCATGCTGCGCGTCATCGATACCCGCTGGATGAACTACCTGCAGGAGATGGACTACCTCAAGACCGGCATCGGCCTGCGCGGCTTTGGCCAGCGCGACCCGCTGGTCGAGTACAAGACCGAGGCCTACGGCGCGTTCCAGATGCTCGTCGACACCATGTACGAGGATTACCTGCGCACGGTTCTGCGCATCGAGATCAAGGCTGCCCCGCGTGCCATGGAGCACAAGGAGGAGCCCGCGCTCGAGGGCGCGCGCTTCTCCGGTCCTGCCGAGGTCGATGGTGACAACGGCGACTCGGTGCTGCGCAAGCAGGCGCAGGTGCAGGCCCGCACGGCTGTCCAAGGCGGACCGGCTGCCGTCAACAACGGTGGCAAGGTGACCACCTATCGCAAGTCCGAGAGCGACGATCCGTACGTCAACGTGGGCCGCAACGACCCGTGCCCCTGCGGTAGCGGCAAGAAGTTTAAGTACTGCCACGGCAGGAATCGTTAATGGCTGAGGCTTTAGAGGTAACGCCCGCCGAGCTGGACGCGTTTGCGGACCGGCTCGGTGAGGTCGAGTCGTATCTCCACTTGGACGAGAAGCGTACCCGCGTGACCGAGCTCGAGGCCAAAAGTGTTGCCCCTGGCTTTTGGGATGACGCCGACGCCGCTCGTGCCACCATGGAGGAGATCGCTCGCACCAAGGAAGATATCGCTGCCGTGGACACCGCGCGCGGCGAGCTTTCCGATGCCCGCGCCGCGCTGGAGCTTGCCGAAGAGATGGGGGATGACCCCGACGCCGCCGCATTGCGCGAGGAGGCTGCCGCTACGGCAGAACGCCTGGCCCGCGCTATCGACGAGCTTGAGCTTTCGAGCTGGTTTACCGGTGAGTTCGATCACGGCGATGCTATTGTGACTATCAAGCCCGGACAGGGTGGTCTGGAGGCCCAGGACTGGACCTTCATGCTCTTTAAGATGTACATGAAGTACTGCCAGCGTCGCGGCTGGAAGGTCACTATCAACGACTGTCCCGCAGCCGAGGTCATCGGCATCGACCGCGCGACCTTTACCGTCGAGGGCAAGGACGCATTTGGCATGCTGCGCGCCGAGGCCGGCGTCCACCGCTTGGTTCGCATTAGCCCCACCGACGACAAGAAGCGCCGCCAGACCACGTTTGCCGGCGTCGAGGTCATCCCCGTGCTACCCGATGATATCGACATCGAGATCAGCCCCGATGACATCCGCGTGGACGTGTACCACGCGAGCGGCCCGGGCGGTCAGGGCGTCAACACCACCGACTCCGCCGTGCGCGTGACGCATTTCCCCAGCGGCATTGTGGTTACCTGTCAAAACGAGCGCAGCCAGATTCAGAACAAGGCTGCGTGCATGCAGATCCTCAAGGCCCGCCTGTACGAGATTGAGCTCGAGAAGCGCGCCGAGGCCCTGGATGAGATCCGCGGACCCAAGACCACGATTGGTTTTGGCAACCAGATTCGCAGCTACGTGCTCTACCCGTACCAGATGGTCAAGGACCTACGCACGGGCGTGGAGACCAGCAATGTCGAGGCCGTTCTTGACGATGGCGACCTGGACCCGTTTGTTATTGGCTACCATCGCTGGGCCACCGGCAACGCCGACGCGGAGACCCCGTCTGCATAAACCGCCCGGTTTATGTGGAGATGGATTAAAACCCTCCCAGCAGGGTGGTTTTGTATCCAGAGCAAACCCTGCGCAGGGGTGGTTTTTGTCCGGCGAATCGGTAGAATCGAATACAAGAAGAAGTTCAAAGCGCATCCGTTTGGGTGCGCTTTTTTGAGGGAGGCAGCATGGCATATCGTCTGGACATCAAGCGCATTCTATCGATGAACTTCTTTCACGACCTGCCCCAGATCATGTTGGGGTGTGCCTTGGCCGCCATCGCGACCGACTTGTTTTTGATTCCCAACGGTCTTGCCGCCGGTGGCGTTACGGGCCTTGCCACCATTATCCAGGCGGTCGGCGCGGTGCGCGGCCTATCGCTTCCCGTTGGTATTCAGACGATCGTGATGAACGCCTTGCTGTTGTTGGTCGTTATGCGCGAGGGCGGCATGTTCTACGTGGTGCAGACCGCGACGGGCTTTGTGCTGCTGGGCTTCTTTACCGATCTGTTCGCCCCGTTTGTAGCACCTCTGGCGGATGCGGATCTGATGCTCCCTGCCATGTGGGGCGGCATTATTACGGGCATCGGTTACGGCATGGTGTTGCGCGCCGGCGCCAACACCGGCGGCTCGGACACGATTGGCCAAATCATCTCGCGTAACACCTCGCTGCCGGTGGGCTCGACCGTCATGGCGATCGATGTTGCCGTATGCGCGCTATCGGCTCCGGTCTTTTCAATCGAAAACGCACTGTATGCAGGCCTTTCGATGGTCATTAGCGGCTACGTGATCGATGCCGTGGTCGATGGTGGCAACAAACGCCGTATGGTACTCATCATCTCGGACAAGTTCCCTGATATCGCTGCCGATATCATGTATGGCCTGGGTCGTGGTTGTACCAAGTTTAAGGCGACTGGCATGTATTCGGGTGCCGAGAAGCCAGTGATTATGGTCATCGTGAGCCGTCGAGAGCTCAATACCCTCAAGACGATCGTGCGCGAGCGCGATCCTCATGCCATCGTGACGGTTGCCGACGTTACGGAAGCCTTCGGCGAGGGATTCAAGGACATTGGCGCGTAGGGTCGATCGCGTTCCATCCAAAAGACGTTCACATTGATAAACCGTTTCATCAGCGGTTCTGCCTGCTAAATTGTTCAAATAATGATAAAAACTCTGGTAAAGCCATCAGTTTCCAGCATAATGAATGACGTACGTGCATTGCGGCTGTGTTGGGATTACCTTTCCGTGCCGTGCGCATTTTGTCTAATGAGGATGAAAGGAAGGCACAATGAGCGACGAAGAGCTCAAAAAGGTTGCCAACGAGGTAAGGAAGGGCATCGTCACCGGCGTGCACGCTGCCAAGTCCGGCCATCCGGGCGGTTCGCTCGGCGCTGCCGACATCATGACCTATCTGTACTTTGAGGAAATGAACGTCGACCCGGCCGATCCCCGCAAGGCCGATCGCGACCGTTTTGTGCTCTCCAAGGGCCATTGCGCTCCGGGCCTGTACGCCGTGCTCGCCGAGCGTGGGTTCTTCCCCAAGGAGGATCTCGAGACGCTGCGCCATATCGGCAGCCACCTGCAAGGTCATCCCAACATGAACGACACCCCGGGCGTCGATATGTCCACCGGCTCGCTCGGCCAGGGCATCTCCGCCGCCGTGGGCATGGCGGTTGCCGCCAAGCACTGGGGCGATACTTACCGCACGTACGCCCTGCTGGGTGATGGCGAGAGCGAGGAGGGCCAGGTCTGGGAGGCAGCCATGTTTGCCGGCAACCAGCAGCTCGATAACCTCTGCGTGATCGTCGACCACAACGGCCTGCAGATCGACGGCCCCGTCGAGGAGGTCAACGACCCCATGCCGCTCGCCGACAAGTTCCGCGCCTTTAAGTTCCACGTGGTGGAGCTTGCCGACGGCAACGATTTCGATCAGATCCGCGCCGCCTTTGCCGAGGCCCGCGCCACCAAGGGTCAGCCGACCGCCATCATCGCCGAGACCATGAAGGGCAAGGGCGTTTCCTTTATGGAGAACCAGGTTGGTTGGCACGGCAAGGCCCCCAACGATGAACAGTTTGAGCAGGCCATGGCAGAGCTCACGGCCGCCGGAGAGGAGCTCTAGGATGGCAGACGTCAAAAAAATCGCCACGCGCGTAAGCTACGGCGAGGCCCTCGTCGAGCTCGCCAACGAGCACGATGACTTTGTGGTCCTCGACGCCGACCTGGCCGCCGCCACGCAGACCGGCAAGTTCAAGGCCGCCTGCCCCGATCGTTTCTTCGATGTGGGCATTGCCGAGAGCAACCTGATGGGCGTCGCCGCCGGTATCGCGACCACCGGCCGCGTTGCCTTCGCGAGCACCTTTGCCATGTTTGCCGCCGGCCGCGCCTTTGAGCAGGTCCGTAACTCCATCGGCTACCCGCATCTCAACGTTAAGATTGGCGCCACGCACGCCGGTATCTCGGTGGGCGAGGACGGCGCCACACACCAGTGCTGCGAGGATATCGCCCTGATGCGCGTCATCCCTGGCATGACTGTGATCGTTCCTGCCGACGACGTCGAGGCCCGCGCCGTGACGCGCGCCGCCTACGAGTGCGACGGTCCGGTGTACATGCGCTTCGCTCGTTTGGCCTCGCCGGTTATCAACGACCCCGAGACCTACAAGTTCGAGTTGGGTAAGGGCATTGTCATGCGCGAGGGCGCCGATGTGACCATCATTGCCTGCGGCCTGATGGTCGGCGAGGCTCTCGAGGCCGCCGAGCAGCTCGCTGCCGAGGGCATCGACGCCGAGGTCATCAACATGCACACCATCAAGCCCATCGATGCCGACCTGATCGTCAAGAGCGCCACCAAGACCGGTCACGTCGTGACCGTCGAGGAGCACTCTGTGATCGGTGGCCTGGGCAGCGCCGTTGCCGACGTCCTGTGCGAGCAGTGCCCGACGTCGCTCAAGAAGATCGGCGTCAACGACACCTTCGGTGAGTCTGGCCCGGGTGCCGAGCTCTTGCACAAGTATGGCCTGGACGCCGCCAACATCGTGGCGACCACCAAGGAGTTCTTGGCCTAGGGCAAGACGAGGCAAAGTATCGCTTCAGCAACCGTATGCAATCCATAACAGGGGCGTCCTCAAAGAGGACGCCCCTGTTTTTTGTCGGCAACAAACAAATTAGGCCCGCACCAAGTAAAGGCTTTCTCCGGGAAACGGGCCCAGACCAGCAAAGTGCAATTCAGCCCCTCCCAACTTTGTGTGCACGGCATCTCAAGCTGGTGCGCCGGCCCCCTAGTAGTCGCAGGCCGGATACAGGGCTACTTTCCAAATCTTTCCGCAGGACGGAGGAGCCCCCGCCGCACGTAGTGCGCAGCGGGGGCTCCGACATGTCCGAGGACGATTTGGAAAGTAGCCCTGTGTCTGGCCGGAGAGACCCAAACACGGCCATGCTTCTTATGTGCAGCAAAGCTAATACTGCTAAAATACTAAGCGCTCATGTAGTTTAAACGCACGACGATAAGGAGCACCAGTGGGTAACCACTTCCGTACCTCCGGTGCGGGCGATGATGCCCCCAAGACGCAGGCAGGCGTCCAGGGCAGTCGTTTCGCCACTCCGGATTCAGAGGGCCAGCCTGTTGCTCAGGCCCCCGCTCAGCCGGCAGATCAGGCACAGCCGGCATCCGATCCCTTTGCCTACAATCCAACCAGCGATGTCGCGCTTTCCGGCACGGCGGGTTTTGAGCCCGTTCAGGCCGTGACCGCTCGCGTGGAGCAGCCTCAGGCTGGCGCCGCTACGCCGCAGCCTACCATGGCCGGCATTCCCGACCCCTTGGCCCCTGCGACGCCGGCTCCTCAGCCAGCGCAGTCCGGTCTCTTTGCTGCTATTCCCGACCCCACGCAGCCTGCTGCCCCGGTGGTCGAGAGCGATCAGGCCGCCGAGGTTGCAAGCCTCGATAACGCGCTCAACAACCCCGATTTTACGTCGGTGTTTGCGCCTATCGATCCGCAGGCCAGCCGCAAGAAGATGGCCAAGCAGGCCGGTGTCGAGCCCGTCATCCTTATGGAGCATGTCACCAAGATCTATCCGGCACAGCCCAACAAGCCCGCACTCGACGACATCAACATCGAGATCTATCCGGGCGAGTTCGTCTTCCTGGTCGGTCACTCCGGCTCGGGTAAGACCACACTGCTGTCGACGCTCAACCGCGACGTCAAGCCGACGAGCGGCCGCATCCTGGTTGCCGGTCAGGACCTCATGAAGATCAAGAACCGCAAGGTTCCGTTCCTGCGCCGCCAGATTGGCGCCGTGTTCCAGGACTTTAAGCTTCTGCCGCAAAAGACCGCCTACGAAAACGTGGCGTTTGCCCTGCAGTGCATCGGCAAGCCCAAGGGCGTCATTCGCAGCCAGGTGCCCGAGGTGCTGCGTCTGGTCGGCCTGGCCGATCAGATGGACTCGCTGCCCGACCAGCTTTCCGGTGGCGAGCAGCAGCGCGTTGCCGTCGCCCGCGCTATGGTCAACCGTCCGCCGCTGCTGATCTGCGACGAGCCCACGGGTAACCTCGACCCGGCGATCTCGCTGGGCATCATGAAGCTGCTCGAGCGTATTAACCGCACCGGCACCACCGTGATCGTCGCCACGCACGACCGCGAGATGGTCGATAGCATGCACCGTCGCGTGATCGCCCTCGAGGGCGGCCACGTTATCCGCGACCAGGAGAGGGGAGGTTACGGTAACTATGGCACCAACTAACGTGGGCTACTCCTTCAAAGAGGCAATCAGCCACTTCTTCCGTAACTGGACTACCTCGCTCGGCGCCGTCATCACGATCTTCCTTTCGCTGTTTATCATCGGCCTGTTCATCATGGGCTCCGCGATGCTGAACTCCGTGATCGGCACCGTCGAGGATCAGGTTGTCATCAACGCGTTCATTAGCGATGACGCCGATCAGGCCGATGTTCAGGCTTTTGAGGCCGAGCTTAAGACGTGGAATAACGTCAAGTCCGTGACCTATAAGGACAAGGACGACGCGCTGGCCGAGTATACGAGCAAGATGTCGGGCAACGCCGACGCCACCATGAGCGCGCTCGATGGCCAGAACCCGCTGCCGGCTTCCTTCGCTATTGAGATGGACGATCCGTCCAAGGTCGAGAGCACGGCAGAGAAGCTCAAGAAGGATGCCGATTTCCAGAAGATCGCGGATGACGGCGACGTCAACGCGAGCGTGCTGTACGGCCAGGAGGAAGTGAGCCGCCTGTTCCAGGTGACCAACTACATCCGCATCGCCGCTGTGGTGCTCGTTGGCCTTCTGACCTTTATCGCATTCATCTTCATCAACAACACGATTCGCCTGTCCATCACGGCGCGTCGTCGTGAGATTGCGATTATGCGTCTGGTCGGCGCCAGCAACGGCTTCATTCGTGGCCCGTTTATCACCGAGGGCGTACTGCAGGCCATTTTGGGCTCGCTGCTTTCCATCGGCGTTCTGGAGCTGCTGCGCAATCTGATGATTCCGCGTCTGCAGGAGAGCATCGGCTGGATGTCGTTTGCCCTGCCGATGCAGTACTACCTGGTGACCTATGCTGCGCTGATTCTGGTCGGCGTGATTATCGGTCTCTTTGGTTCTGCCATCGCCATGCGCCGCTACCTGCGCGTGTAGGCATGCCTGGAACTCATCCCTTCCAACGGGTCGTCTCTTATGGGGCGGCCCGTTTTTTGATCCCTAGGGGACGGCAGGAAAGCGAATCATTTGGGTAGACTCTTTGGAGTTCGCAATCGATAGTTAGGAGGCGCCATGGGGCGCAATAACAAGCATAAGCGTGGAGCTCGCAATAAGCGCGGGCAGGTGCGCAGCGAACGCCGTCCGAGCCTGACCGGGCGCGTGCAGCTCCATGAGCATAGCGCCTACGTTGTAACCGAAAACGGCGGCTACAAGGTCATGGGCCGCGGTAAGCGTGAGATCATGGATGGCGATACCGTTGCCGTGAGCATTAAGAACAGCCCGCACGGTGAGCGGCGCGCCGTGATCGAGGGCGTGGTTGAGCGTGCAGCCATAAGCGTGGTGGGCACGTACCAGACCGCCGGTCCGCTCGGTGTGATCGAGCCGCTCGATTCGCGCCTGAAGGCTGACTTCTTCATCCTGCCCGAGGATACCTCGGCGGATCGCCTGGGCGTCCGCCCGGGTGATGCTGTTGTCGCGCGCATTTTGACCTACCCGATGCGCCTGGAATCGGGCACCGTGACGATTGAGCGCCGCATTGGCGGAGATGACGCGCCCGATTTGGGCGTTCAATATGTGATGGCGCGTTACGGCTATACCGATAGCTATCCCGAGGTCGCGCTGGACGAGGCCGAGGGGCTTTTGCTCGATGTGTCCGCGGCGCTTAAGGACCCGCTCCGCCGCGATCTGCGCGACCGCTTTGTCATCACGATCGACCCGGTCGACGCGCGCGACTTTGACGATGCCATTTCGCTGGAGCGTACGCCCGAGGGTGGCTACAAGCTGGGTGTGCATATCGCCGACGTTTCACACTATGTGGCTTGGGACGGGCATATCGATCTTGAGGCTCGCCATCGTACGACATCGGTGTATCTGGCCGATCGCGTGCTTCCCATGCTGCCCGAACGCCTGTCCTGTGACCTGTGCTCGCTTCGCCCTGACGAGGACCGTCTTGCGTTTACCGTCGATATCGAGCTCGATGAGCAGGGTCGCGTGCGGCATTACGATCCGTACCCCAGCGTGATTCGCTCGCGTGTGCGTATGGACTATGACGGCGCCGAGGCGCTGCTGGTGCGTGCCGGTGCGGTTGAGTATTCGGTGCTGGAGGGCGCGGCTGAGGATGTTGAGGCTGCCGAGGCCTTGCGCGAGGAAGCGCTTGAGCGCGGTCTTGCGTGCGAGGAGGTCGCCCGCGGCTACAACGTCGACCTCGGCGATTTCCTTGTTGCCGCCAACGAACTCGCCGAACTTCGCCGTCGTATTCGTCGCGCCCGCGGCTCAGTCGATTTTGACACGGCCGAGATTCGTGCTCTATTGGATGAGGACGGAGTACCCGTGCAGATTGTGGCGCGTGAGCGTTCGTGTGCCACGTCGCTTATCGAGGAAGCCATGCTGCTCGCCAACGAGTGCGTTGCAGAGTGGCTGGCAGACCGTGATATCGAGGCCTGCTATCGCGTGCATGAGGATCCGAGCCCCGATAGCCTGCACGGTGCCGCCGTTGCGCTGGCGCAGCTTGGCATCATCGACGATCGCCGTGCTGCCGGTATTGCCCTGGGGAGTCCCGATGAGCTGCAGGCTGCAGTCGATGCTGCCGCCGGTACGGCCAACGCGCCGCTCGTCAACACGCTGCTTCTGCGCAGCATGCAGCGCGCGCTGTACAAGCCGCGCAACGAGGGGCACTTTGCGCTCGCCGCGCCGTGCTACTGTCACTTTACGAGTCCCATCCGTCGCTACCCCGATCTGGTGGTGCACCGCGTACTCAAGCTGCAGTTGGCCTATGAGCGGCTCGGCGGCAAGGACGCCTTGGTCCGTACGCCGCGGCTGATCGGCAAGGGGCGCGAGTCGCTGCCGCGCATTCTGCCGCAGATCTGCCGCGCATGCAGTGATGCCGAGCGCGCGGCGGATGCCGCCAGCCATGCGACGCAAAAGATCAAGATTGCCCAGTACTATGAGGACCGTCTGGGCGAGCGCTATGCCGGAACCGTCTCGTGGATTAGCAGCATGGGCCTCTTTGTGCGCTTGGACCTGACGCAGGTCGAAGGCTTGGTTTCGATCAAGAGCCTGGGCAACGAGTGGTTCGAGTTCGACGAGGACGCGCTTACGCTGACGGGCGCCGACACGGGGACTCGCTATGAACTGGGCCAGCGCGTGATTATCGAGGTCTCGCGCGTCAATACCACGCGTGGGCACTTGGACTTTAAGCTTATCCATTAGCCAAATCCCGACTCATGGTGGGGGGGAGCGGAGGGCGGCCTTTCGGGACCGCCCTCCGCATTTGAATCGTGGCTACCTTGCCGTCTGCTCGGCCGCCCGCTTACCTGCTATTTGAGAGGTAAAACCTACCAAAATAAACCTGTCCCTTTTTGGCAGGTTTATAAGAAAGCAGGGATGAGATGGCGACGGTGTACGGTTATGCGCGGGTGAGTTCGCGCGATCAGAACCTTAATCGGCAGCTGGATGCGCTGGGCGCCTATGGCGTGGGCTCGGCGAATATTTATGCCGACCATGCGAGCGGCAAGGACTTCGATCGACCGCGTTATCGCGAGCTGCTGCACGTCCTGGGAGACGGGGACGTACTGGTGGTGCTTTCTATCGACCGACTTGGTCGTAATTACTCCGAGATTCTTGAGGAATGGCGACGCATTACCAAGGAGCTCGGGGTTGCCATTGTGGTGTTGGACATGCCATTGCTTGACACGCGCGTCAGGGCCAGCGGCGCGCCGGATGTGACCAACACCCTGATTGCCGATATTGTGCTGCAACTGCTGAGCTACGTGGCGCAGGTGGAGCGCGAGAATATCCATCGGCGCCAGGCGGAGGGAATTGCAGCGGCGCGGGCGCGAGGGGTCCGTTTCGGTCGACCTCGCAAGCCGTGCCCTCCTCAGTTTGAGCTGGTGCGCGATAGCTATGAGGCGGGCGATATTACCCGCAGCCAGGCAGCAAAGTGCCTGGGCGTGTGCGTGGGGACGTTCGATCGCTGGATGCGCGAGGCGGGGTAGGGGTTTGCGTCGCTTTGCCGCTTCCTGTTGCGATTCAAATTTTGATACGGTGACGATGTCATTTGGGGCTACACTCGCTCATATTTAAAAAAGGAGGTTGGCCCTTGGCGCGCGTAAAACAAATAATCGGATGGACCGCAATTGTTCTGTTCGTTGCAACGCTGGCGGGCATCTGGGTGCTGACGGAGCAAAATGCGGTGGAGACGTCGTTGCTGAGCGAGTCCACCGCGCGTGTGGTGGAGGGTCAGGCTACGGGCGTTCAGGCTACCGGCATCACGGGTGAAACTCAGGCGGGGGACGGCATGACTGAGAGTACCAATCCGGCTGCCTCGACGGTCCAGCCTGGTCGACTTGCTTCCATTCGCATGTGGGTAGGCGCAAACGTCCGTCGCGTCGCCCATACCGTAGAGTTTTTCTTCGTCGGATTGTTCGCCTCCGTGGTCGTGGTTTGCCTTTCCAGGCGTCCGTGGAGCGTATGCTCCCGTTGCGTGCCCGTATTGCTCTTTTGCGCCGCCTGCTCCGTTGGCGATCAGGTACATAAGATCTTTGTTCCCGGCAGGCATTTCGACGTTATCGATTTAGGATTCGATGCTGCGGGCTATGTCACCGCCATGCTGTTGGTATTGCTGGCAGCGGCGTTGGTGCGCCATGCGACTCGGCCGATCGGCGCCCATGCGAGGCGCTAGCCTTAAGGCGAGACATCGCGACTGCCTATGCTTCGACATTGACTACAATAACGGCTGCAATCGCGAGTGGTCGTCGATGTGCAGTTTTCCAGACACCTGTTTTCTCTAAGAAAGGAAATCCCATGGCGGTATTGTTTGTTGAATATCCCAAGTGCTCGACCTGTAAGAAGGCCAAGGCATGGCTGGACGAACATGGGGTAGAGTATATCGATCGCGATATCGTTTTGGACAATCCCACGGCTGATGAGCTTGCGACCTGGATTGCTCGTTCGGGGCTGCCGGTGCGGCGCTTCTTTAATTCGTCGGGCATGAAATATCGAGAGCTGGGCCTGAAGGCGCGTCTGGATGCGGGCATGACGGATCAGGAGTGCTACGAGCTGCTGGCGACCGACGGCATGCTGGTCAAGCGTCCGCTGCTGGTGGGCGACGACTTTGCGATTCCTGGGTTTAAGGAAGCGGCCTGGACCGAGGTGCTGCTGTAGTGGCTGCGGAAAGTGCGTCCCGTTTTGAGCTCGGATTCCGGGACGCAGTTTCCGGTTGAAGGGGCTAGCGGAAACCGTATCCCAGTTTGAGCGCGAAATCTGGGATACGGTTTCCGTTTGGGGCCTCTAGGGGAAAGCGCGTCCCGTTCTGGACGTAAATTCCGGGATGAGCTTTCCGGTTGGCGGGCATATGCGCTAATCCTCAAGCTGTGCCCATTCGTGCGGATCGTAGACCTTTACGTGTTTGTTGGGCTTGCCGCTCCAGTACTCCTCGTCCATAAAGGGCAGATATGCCTGAACGCCGGGGCAGATAAAGGGAATCCGCTGCTGTTGCAGTCGCTCGCGCTGGCGCTGCTCCAGGTGCGCCTCGGATATGACGGTCGGCATACCGGACAACTCGACGAGGCTTGCCTGGATTCGCTTAAGGTCGGGGAGTCCCGCGTGCCATGACATCCGCATGATCAAAAAGGATGCACGGCGGTATTTTGCCTGCATCACCGTGATGGCGGGGCGCAGTGTGGGATGGATTTTGTCCCGTTCGGGCCAAAGGTCAGCAGTGATCTCGAGGCCCAGGGTCTCCCATAGGTAATCAAGCTCTTCGTCCATGGCGCCTCGATATCTACGCAATCATTGATACTTCGATTGTGTTGCCTGGTGCTATCGTTTTCACGGTAGAATCTGCCAACGGTTGACGGCTACCGCTCGCGGCGTTTTGCCCTTCGTGTACAGCGGTTGGCTTCACAGGTCCTTCACGGGTTGGACTAAATTAGGCCAATTTGACTGAATTTTAAAAAAGTCAAAATTGGGGCTTGCGTCACGGCGAGACTTCCCGTATATTTCTTTCTTGCGCAAAGGCACAGCCGAGCGCAGCGATGCAGTCATTGGGATGTCGTCTAATGGCAGGACAGCGGATTCTGGTTCCGTCAATGGGGGTTCGACTCCCTCCATCCCAGCCATTGCATTTGCTACATATGGCCCGTTCGTCTAGCGGTTTAGGACGCCGCCCTCTCAAGGCGGAGATCACCAGTTCGAATCTGGTACGGGCTACCAAAATTGAACGCCCGGGCCTCGTAAGAGACCCGGGTTTTGTGTATTGACCGATGTTTAAGGCGCGCGTTGAGTCTGCCGCCCGGACCGAGGAGTTGTCATGGACCTGCCCATCAGCTTGCAAGACATCACGTATGCCGAGAACTATCTGGCGCAGGGCGACCTGGCTACGGCGACGCCGCTGCTGGAGCGCTTGGTGGAGCTCGCCGAGGAGTATATCGACGCCGAGTGCAAGACGGAGGAGAAGCGCCAATACTTTAGCTTCGATAGCAAGTTTGAGCGCTTGGCCTATCGCCGCGTGGAGAAGGATCCGCGCGAGCTCGTGCAGGTCGAGGTGCCTTTTGACCGCCTGTACTCTGACATGGCGTTTGCCTACATTCGCCAGCAGGATTATGTGAGCGCTCGCAATGCCCTGATGCAGGCCGTGCGTTGGGACCCCATGAACTGCAACTATCGCTTGGATTTGGCCGAGCTGTTCCGCGCTCTCGAGGACAAGCAGGAGTGGGCTTCGCTTTCGTTTTCGGTGCTAGAGCGCGCGAGCGATGGCAAGTGCGCCGCCCGCGCTTACGCCAATCTGGGTCAGTATTTCTTGGAGCCCGAGACCGAGAACATTTCGGCTGCCGTGGGCTGCGCGCGTCTGGCGCTGCGCCTGGCGCCCAACGATGCGCATACGACGCGCCTGCTCAACAAGATCCATACTACCTATCCGGATGCCGCCGAGGAGAGCGACGAGCACGTGATGGGCGAGCTGGCGTTGCAAGGCGTTCCGACCTCACCTTCGGCCGAGATTGCCATCTGCCTGATTATGTGCGCGACCGATGCCGCAAGCGACGGCGACAAGCAGGAGGCGACGCGCCTGACGGTGCGTGCTCGCGACTTGGTGGGCGAGGAAGCCTGCGCGGCGATTATCAAACTGGTGCGCGAGAGCGATGCTGAGCTCAATGCCGAGCGCAAGGCAAAGCGCGAGGCTGCGGGCTCAAACGCCGATGGCGCCAAGGAGGCCGGCGATGCCCAGTAAGCGCGAGCGCAAGCTCATTTCCAAGAATCGCTCGGCACATCACGAGTACTTTATCGATGAGACCTTTGAGTGCGGCATTGAACTGAGCGGCACCGAGGTCAAGTCGATTCGCGAGCGCGCCTGCCAGATCACCGATACCTTCGCGCTGATCCGCGGCGGGGAGTGCTGGCTCGTCGGCCTGCATATCCACCCTTATAGCCATGGTGGCGTGTGGAATCGCGATCCCGACCGTCGGCGTCGTCTGCTGCTGCACCGCAAGGAGATCGACTTTCTTGACGGTAAACTTCGCAACCGTGGTTATGCGCTGGTTCCGTTGGAGCTCTACTTTAATACGGACGGCCGCGTAAAGCTGCTGCTGGGTCTGGGTCGCGGCAAGAAGCTCTACGACAAGCGCGAGGACATGGCCAAGCGTGATGTCCAACGCGAGATCGACCGCGCCCTTAAGGAACGCAACCGCTAGGAACTCTGTATAAGTTGCGGTGGAATACGGACTGTTTTGCCTGTTTGAGGGGCTATTCAGTCCCTATTTCACCGCAACTGCGGGCGCCTCATCTTGCTTGCTGTTTTGACACATATGTCTCAAAGGCGGCGTCCGTTATGGGTGCCGCCTTTTTTGTGGGTACATACATCCATGAGGTTCAATCCTGGGTTAGGGGAGTGATCGTTATGGACAAAACTGCGTTCTTTACGATGCCGAGCGGCCTGTATGTGGTGAGTGCCGCGGCCGACGGGCTGCGTGCCGGCTGCGTTATCAACACAGCGGTGCAGGTGACATCCGCCCCGCCGCGCATCTCGGTTGCCGTGAACAAGGACAATGTCACCTCGGGCGTCATCGCATCGGCCAAAGCGTTCGCGCTGACCGTGATCGATCAGACCGCCGATATGCTCTACATCGGTAACTTTGGGTTCCGCACCAGCAGCGATTATGACAAGTTTGCCAAATACGAGACCCGCGAGACGGCTCTGGGCATGCCCTATGTGCCCGAGCACGCAGCGGCCCTGTTTAGCTGCCGTTTGATCGACACTGTGGATGTGGGCACGCACCTGCTCTTTATCGGCGAGGTGGAGGATGCCGAGCGCCTGAGCGACGAGACGCCGCTGACGTACGACTACTATCACAAGGTGCTAAAGGGCAAGACGCCGCCCAAAGCCTCGTCGTATCAAGGCTAGAAATGTTCTAAAAATACTTGCATTATGTTATTGAGAATATATACTAATAAGTAAGTACACCAGCAGTCACGTTCGAGAGGAGAACATCATGGCTGAGGAGAAGAAGACGTATAAGTTTGTGTGCACCGTTTGCGGTTACGAGGTTGAGGTCGACACGCCCGAGCTGCCCGAGGACTACGTGTGCCCGGTGTGCGGCGTCGGTCCCGATCAGTTTGAGCTCGTCGAGGAGTAACTCGCAGGCACACGGCGATTAGCCATACAGAGCTCTGTCCAAGGGCCCCGGTCGAATTCTCGGCCGGGGCCCTTTTCTTCCGCCCCCAAGGGATCACGGCTGCTGTTAGCTGATCCTGTCTGTCGTGAGTCCGGCCGACCGTTTGTCTCAATCTGTAACATCTAGCAGTGAAAACGGGGTCTACGTGTTACAGATTGAGACAAACGGAGCTGTCCCTCGGAATGATCTCGATCTGTAACATCTAGACATCAAAAGCGGGTTTAGATGTTACAGATCGAGACGTTTGACTGGGTGGACATGCGGCCTCGTTACATCCCTGTCAACAACACGACATCGAGAATCGTCACGATGACGCCGATCCCTACGAGCAGCGCGTTGAGCGGGCGCGAGTTGGCGTATTTGCCCATAACGCGGGGCGAACTGGTGAGTCGTATGAGCACAAAGACCGTAATCGGCAACTGAAGCGACAACAGCGCCTGACTCCAGATGAGACCCTCAAAAGGATTCGGGACGATCAGGCACGCCGCCACTGCGCCGACGAAACAGACCGCCACTCCAATCGATGAGTGCCGGTCGTGGATGTCGTATTCCTCGTCGAACATGCCCGCGGTGATGGTGCCTGCCGCCATGCCTGCCGTCACACTACTCGAGAGGCCCGCAAACAGCAGCGCCACCGCAAAGATTGTCGAGCTTGCTGGGCCCAGAATGGGGGAGAGCGTGTCCGCTGCGACGGCGAGGTCGTCTACGACAATGCCGTGCGCAAAGAAGGTCGTTGCGGCCAGGATGACCATGGCCGAGTTGATTGCCCAGCCCACGCCCATCGAAAAGAGCGTGTCGAAGAGCTCATAGCGCAGACGCTCTTCGATAACCTGCTCGCCTTGGCCTTCGAAGTGCATGGATTGGATGACCTCGGAGTGTAGAAAGAGGTTGTGGGGCATAACGACCGCACCCAGGACACTCACGATAATCGCGGCAGAGCCAGTGGGCATACTGGGCGTGATCCAGCTTGCGGCGGCTTGCGGCCAGTCGACCTTGACTAGTGCAAGCTCGGCCAAAAACGAGAGTCCTACCACGCCTACGAAGGCGATAATCCAGCGCTCGGCACGCTTGTAGGAGCTCGTCATGAGCATCGCCATCGATACTGCTGCCACGATGACGCAGCCGGCACGCACGGGCAGTCCAAAGAGCATCTGGAGCGCAATCGCGCCGCCCAGGATCTCGGCCATGGCGGTGGCGATGGTCGCGAGGTAGGCACTGGCGAGCACCGTGCGCCCAACGAAGCGGGGGAGAAAGCGGGTCGTGGCCTCGGCAAGGCAGGCGCCCGTGGCGATGCCCAAGTGCGCCGCGTTGTGCTGCAGCACGATGAGCATGATCGTGGACAGCGTGACGATCCACAGCAGCGCGTAGCCAAACTGCGAGCCGGCGGCCATGTTGGAGGCCCAGTTGCCCGGATCGATAAAGCCGACGGTCACGAGAAGCCCGGGGCCGATATGCCGTGCAATGTCTAGGCCTCCGTGACCGCCGGTGCGGTGCGAGCCAAAGTGTTGTTTGAGATGGTTGAGCATGGCTGGTTCCTACGTTGGGGTGGCGTGGCGCTGCACTTGGGTTGCGCGGCGCCACGCCCTGGGTTTAGGTTTGGGCTACTTGTGCGCCTTGCCTTGGTTGGCCACGGCGTCGATCTTGGCGGCGATGGTCGCCGGGTCGCCGATGTAGCGCTTGTCGAGGACGTTGAAATCGGCATCGAAGGTGTAGACGAGCGGCACGCCGGTGGGGATGTTGACCTTGAGGATCTCCTCGGGCGTGAGGTGCTCGAACTTCATGACGAGAGAGCGCAGGGAGTTGCCGTGTGCGGCGATGAGTACGCGCTTGCCGGCGAGCATCTGGGGGCGAATCTCGTCTTCGAAATAAGGCCAGGCACGGGCTATCGTGTCCTTGAGGCACTCGGTGTAGGGCAGCTGGTCGGGTGCGACATCACGGTATTGCTCCTGGGTGTGGGGATCGCGCGCGTCGTTCGGCTCGAGTGCCGGCGGGCAGATATCGAAGGAGCGGCGCCAGATGAGCACCTGTTCGTCGCCGTGCTCCGCCGCGGCATCGGCCTTGTTGAGACCCTGCAACGCGCCGTAGTGGCGCTCGTTGAGCTTCCAGGATTTGATGACGGGCAGCCACTCGCGATCCATTTGGCCGAGCACGATGTTGAGGGTGTGGATCGCGCGCTTGAGGCGCGAAGTGTAGCAGACGTCAAAGTCGAAACCGGCTTCTTTGAGGGCTCGACCGCCTGCGGCGGCTTCTTCGCGGCCCGTGTCGGTGAGCTCTGCGTCGGTCCAGCCGGTGAACAGGTTGAGTTTGTTCCACTCCGACTCTCCGTGGCGGATAAGGACGAGTTGGATCGTCTGTTGGTCTGTCTGGTTTGCCATAGGGGCCTCCTTAATGTGGTACGGCATGCGTGCCGTTTGTTTGACGCCGCAAAGGATACCCGTTTTAGGCTAAAAAGTTAACCAAGACTAACAAGATTGTTGTATTTGAATAGGATGGTGGAAGGGGATTGCTGAAATGTCTTGATCTGTAACAACTAGGGATGGAAATTGGGTTTAGGTGTTACAGATCAAGACAGGAAGAAATGGTCCTATGGAATATCTCGATCTGTAACAGCTGGCCGCCAAAACCGACCCTCCGTGTTACAGATTGAGACATTCGGAGCCGTCTCTCAAAAACGTCTCAATCTGTAACAGTTAGTCGTCGAAATTTGGTCTTCCTGTTACAGATTGAGATGTTTGAAGCGGTGAGCATACGGGCCGAACTTGGGGCCCTTGTTGCCGTCCTTGAGGTCGGCGGTGTCCACTCGTAGGGCGTGCGTTACGCGATTGTTTCGAAACGGGCGGGAAACACAACGATGCCCCGATGCTCCTACTATGCCTATTCAACTGACTGTCTAAATATCTAGGGGAGGATCGCGATGCAGGCAGATTCCGCTCAGCAGCAGGGCCTTTATCGCCCCGAATTCGACCACGATGCATGTGGCATCGGCGCGCTTGCCGATATCAACGGTGAGCGCCATCACCAGATTCTGGACGATGCGCTGTCCATTCTGGTCAACTTGGAGCACCGCGGCGGCACGGGACTCGAGAAGAACACCGGCGACGGCGCCGGCATCCTGTTCCAGGTTCCGCATCACTTTTTTCGAAAAGAGGCCCAAAAGTGCGGCCAGATTCTGCCGGCAGAGGGCGACTATGGCGTGGCCATGCTGTTCTTCCCGCAGGACGACAAGGGCGTAGAGGATGCCCGCCGCGTGTTTGAGGAGGGCTGTGCCGAGGCCGGCGTGCCGCTGCTCTTTTGGCGCGAGGTGCCGGTCGACCCGCACGACCTGGGCGAGACGGCTCGCGCCTGCATGCCTACTATCCTGCAGGCCTTCCTGGGACGTCCGGACGACACGCCCGCCGGCGATGCCTTTGAGCGTCGCCTGTACGTGTGCCGCCGCACCATCGAAAAGAAGGCCGACGCTGAGTTCGCCCTGCGCGACAAGATCTTCTACGTGTGCTCCATGAGCTCGCGCACCATCGTGTACAAGGGCATGCTGGTCGCCACGCAGATGCGCCGCTTCTTCATCGATCTCAACGACGCCGCCGTCAAAACGGCCGTGGCGCTCGTACACTCGCGCTACTCCACCAACACCACGCCCAGTTGGGAGCGTGCGCACCCCAACCGCTTTATCATCCACAACGGCGAGATCAACACCCTCAAGGGCAATGTCAACTGGATTCGCGCCCGCGAACCCAACCTGTACAGTCCCGTGTTGCAGCACGATCTTGAGCGCGTGATGCCCATCATCAACCGCGAGGGCTCCGACTCCGCGATTCTGGACAACGTGCTCGAGTTCTTGGTCATGAACGGTCGCCCGCTCACGCGTGCCGCATCCATGCTGCTGCCCGAGCCGTGGGACCACAACGACAATCTGAGCGAGGAGCGCCGCGCCTACGACGCCTACCAGTCCATGCTCATGGAGCCGTGGGATGGCCCGGCGGCCATCGCCTTTACCGACGGTCGCACGCTGGGTGCCGCCCTCGACCGTAACGGCCTACGTCCCGCCCGTTACTATGTGACGCGCGACGGCCGCTTTATGCTGGCAAGCGAGGTGGGCACCATCGAGGTGAGCCCCGAGAACATCCTGACGAGCGGCTGTCTGGGGCCGGGCCAGATGCTCGAGGTCGATTTTGCCCGTGGCCGTGTGATCTACAACGACGAGCTGCGCGCCCGTTACGCCAAGGAAAAGCCCTACCGTGATTGGATTGCCGAGGAGACGCTAACCGTTGACGCGCTCGATGAGCCCGTTGCGGCAACGCCCGCCGAGGACGCCGAGGTGCCCGCCGCCGTGCGTATGGCCAAGCTCGGCTACCACTGGGATGACGTCGACGAGGTCGTGCGTCCCATGGCCCAGCAGGGCAAGGCACCGCTCGCTTCGATGGGCATCGATGCGCCGCTGGCCTGCCTGTCCAAGAAGACGCGCTCGTTCTTTGACTACTTCTATCAGTTGTTCGCCCAGGTCACGAACCCGCC
>JAXKGH010000052.1:0-2015 GCA_036550475.1 Collinsella sp.
GCAGCGACTCCATGGGCTCGCTCACGCTGTATATGCCACGCGAAACCATCTCCGGCCTGTTTGGCGACGAGAATCCTTCATTCCCCAGCGTGACGGCGCTCGCCGCCGAGGGCACGGACATGGATGAGCTCTGCAAGACCATCGAGTCCAAGGTGCGCGCGATGAAGGGCATCGAGGAGGAGGATGAGTACAACAGTGTATCGGCGACCTCCATGAAAAGCGCCATCGATGCACTCAACTCCTTTATGGGCGCGTTTTCGCTCATCATGGGTGCTGTCGCCAGCATCTCGCTGCTTGTCGGCGGTATCGGCATTATGAATATGATGCTTACCAACGTAACGGAGCGCATCCGCGAGATCGGCATCCGCCGCGCTCTGGGCGCAAGTCGTCGCGATATCACTGCGCAGTTTTTGGCCGAATCCTCGGCGCTGTGCGTCACCGGCGGACTGCTAGGTGTCCTGATTGGCTATCTGCTGGCCTGGGCTCTTGCGATGTTTGCCGCAGGATCAGGGGTTCTCGGCGAGCTCGGTGCCAGCGGGCAAATCACACCGAGCTTTTCAATCGCCACGGTACTGCTGGCCTTCGCCGTCTCCGTCGGCATCGGCGTAATCTTTGGCTTCTATCCCGCTCGCCGCGCGGCAAAGCTCGACCCGGTGGAGTGCCTACGCTACCAGTAAGCCACCACCAACAAGTTGCGGTGAATTAGGGACTGGATATGCTATCTAGCTTCAAAAACAGACACTATTTCACCGCAACTTATTGAAGGGCTGCTTGCGCCAGTTCCGGGCGTCGTCCTCGAGCTATTGGCGGATGACGGGCTTGTACGAGTCGAGCTTGCTCGGGGCGCTCCTCTTCGCGGGCGGGAGGGCGCGCAGGCGCGGCGAGCGCCTAGCGCGCGAGCTCCCGTAAGAGCGCGTCTTCCACTTCCCGAAGCGAAAGGGCGCCGCCTCCCTCGGCGGGACGGGCGACCACGATGCAGCGCGCTCCCACGTCGCGCGCGGCGGCGAGCTTCTCGGCCGTGCCGCCTACGGTTCCCGAGTCCTTGGTCACAAGCCACTGGGCGCCCACCTGCCGAAGCATCGCCTCGTTGAGCTCGCGGGTGAAGGGCCCCTGCATGCCGATGACGTGCGACGGCGAAAACCCCGCGTCGATGCACTTCGTTATAGCGCCGGGCAGCGGGAGCACACGCACGAAGAAGCGCTCCGCGAAATCGGCGACGCGCGTGTAGGGAGCAAGCTCCTTGCTCCCCGTCGCGAGAAGCGCGCGACCCGGGTTCTCGGAGAGAAAGCGCGCCGCGCAGGCGATCGACGCGACCGACACGACGCCTTTGGGCAGCGCCTCGGCCGGGCGCGCAAGGCGCAGGCATCGTGCACCCACGGCGAGCGAAGCGGCCCGGATGTTGCCGCTTGCGAGCGTAGCGTAGGGGTGCGTGGCGTCGACGACGATGTGCGCGCCGGAAAGCTCGCGCTCCATGTCGGCCTCGTCGAGCCTGCCCGCATGCACCTCGATACCCGGAAGCTCGCCCAAAAGCTCGCCTCCGTAATCGGTTGCCGCGTAGGCACGGGCGGAGATGCCCGCCCCGCTCGCCCATTCGCACAGAAGGCGGCCCTCGGTGGTGCCGGCGAAGATGCGCAGCGCCGGCGCGGATGCGGGCGCCGTCACTTCGGGCCCCCTGGGCGCGTGATCTGGTAGAGCAGCGCGTTCATAATGGCAGCCGTCACGGTCGAGCCGCCCTTGCGACCCCTCGCGACGATGGCCGGCACGCGTCGCGCGAGTAGCTCCTCTTTCGCCTCGACCACGTTCACAAACCCGACCGGCACCCCAACGACGAGCGCGGGCGCGATCTTCCCCGCGTCCATGAGCTCGGCGAGGCGCAGAAGTGCCGTGGGGGCGTTACCGACGGCCACGATGAGCGGACCCTCGATGCCGCAAGCTTTGTCCATGCTCGCAACGGCGCGAGTCGTGCCCGCGGCGCGCGCAGCCGCGGCGACATTAGGGTCGGCCATGTAGCACAC
>JAXKGH010000053.1:0-38391 GCA_036550475.1 Collinsella sp.
GGGGTCGACTGCGTGGTCGGCGCCGTCTCGAAGATGATCAAGCCCAGCGCGGACAGGCGCAGGAAGAACGACCGCAACGACGCCGAGTTCCTCGCCCGCATGCTGTCGGTCGGCAACGTGGTCGAGGTGTGGGTCCCCGACGACGAGTGCGAGGCCGCCCGCGACCTGACCAGGGCGCTCGAGGACGCGAGGGACGACCTCTCGCGCTCGAAGCAGCGGCTCTCCAAGTTCCTGCTCAGGCACGGGCTCGCCTTCGACGAGAGGACGCCCACCGGCCGCAGGAAGGGCAACTGGACCCGGGCGCACTGGTCCTGGATCGAGTCGATAAGGTTCGCGGAGAGGGCCGACGAGGAGGTGCTCGCCTACTACGTCGACGCGGTCAGGCGGGCGGCGGAGGAGAAGGCGAGGCTCGAGGGGCTCGTCGAGGCCGAGGCCCGCAAGCCCAGGTGGAGGAGGAGGGTCGACTCCCTCCGCTGCCTCAAGGGCGTAGACACCGCGTCCGCCGCCGACCTCGTGTTCGAGGCCGGCGAGTTCTCGAGGTTCAGGAACGCCCGCTCGTTCGCGGCGTGGGTCGGCCTGACGCCCTCCGAGCACTCCAGCGGGGAGAGCGACCGCAGGGGCGCGATCACCAAGGCCGGCAACAAGCACCTGAGGAAGACGCTGGTCGAGGCCGCGTGGCACTACCTGACGTGCTCGGGGCGGCCGAAGGACCTCGCCAGGGGCCAGGCCCCGGACCGGGGCGCCCGGAGGCATGCCGCCAAGGGCGTGCGGAGGCTGGTCGAGAGGCGGGAGGCGCTGCTCGCGCGCGGGGTCCACGGCAACAAGGCGAACGTGGCCACGGCGCGCGAGCTCGCCTGCTGGGTATGGGCGGTCGGCCTCATGGCCGAGGAGGCGTAGGGGGCGGTCCCCCGCACATAAGCCAGTCACCCCGAAAGCGGTTCGATCCGAAGCCGTTGAGGCGAACCTCAGGTCCCTTTTCTGCGAGCGCCCAGGGCGCCACACGCGTGCACAGACTGTCGGTTCGACGTAGAAGCCTCAGCCGTAGCAACGGATTGCCCAGCGAGAGATCGCCGCGGGCGGATATTAAACTGCAAAGACGAGCGTCGGGAAGACACGCCGAGGTCGCCGCGGACGGGTTGATATAGGGAGAGGGCCTGACCCCATATCGTTGGGGCCAGGCCCGATTTTGCCTCTTGACAATGTCCTGCTCATATTAAAAGGAACGTCCCTATCTGCCGGCTAGAGAGCACCGAAGAGGATGGCGTAGGTAGTGGATTCGCCGAACTTGAGCTCGTCACCGGGGTTGAGCTGGGCGGAGCGGCCGGGCTCGACCTGGGTGCAGACGTTCGTCGCGCCGTTTACCACCACGGTTCCGTTGGTGGACGACAGGTCCTCAACGTACCAGACATTTTGGTCATCGCACCACACGTGGGCATGGCGAGCCGAAACGTCATCGCCCACATCGGTGATGCCGCCCTCCCCCGTTGCCAGCGCGCCGATCTCGACGCCTTCCTCACTCGGCTGAATCCAGCGCGGGACGCTCACCGCGTAGCCGTTTTGCACGCGCAGCAGTCCCAGCGGATGCGCCGGCGCGACCTCGTGCTCGCCCGACTTGGAACCAAGGCGGGCGTGAGAGCAAACGGCATAGGGAACGAATCTTGCGGATGTACTCCTCGACGTCAGGCAGGTAAGCCCCACGAAGTCACCGGGGAGGCCCAAGCGGCCCGGCACCACTTCCAGATTCTGACCAGGGCGAGTCGTTCGCCGGTGGCTGAAGGCTCGCTCCCACCCAAAAGGGGAGATTCGCGTTGTTCCCCAATCGCTCTCGCATCTTTCATTTTGCTCGAGGTGGGCTATAAAAACTTTCCTGGTGAAAGGCGGCGATTGGTTTCCTTTCTTTCTAGAGGAGCGCGCCTGTAATCTGTTTTCATCCTAAATCAAGTTGAGATCGGACCTTCCAGAGGCAAGTCGACTCAAACTGCGAGGCTCCATGTTGGAATAAAGAGCGCTGTCGAAGTGCCAACAACACAAAGCTTGCCAGTCTCAAATAGAACCTTTTGGGAGTCCGATTGGGCCGCACACCGAATCCCCGCTGGTGGTTTTTTATAGCTGCGTAACAATAAACAAGGTTAGTGCCAGTCCAGCATGAAATTGAGGAACGTATGCATTTTTTCTCAGTAAGTGATCGTCGTTACTGCTTCGATGAGGTCACTCGCAATTGCTTTCAGGTTGACCAAGCATCAGAAGATGCGCTTCGCATATTTGAAGCATCGGGAAGAACGGTCAACTCGAAGTTGCTAACAAAGTCACTTGCTGCGAAAGGCTACGACCAAACGACCATAGCAGAACTTGAAGACGACATTGATGAGTATCAACGATTGTCTGAGCGGACTTTCTTAACAAAAGACACGCCTCGAAAACTTAGATCCATCGAACTCCACGTTTCACATGCATGCAACCTTGGTTGTAGTTACTGTTTTGCCGGTAAAGGAGATTATGGAACGTCTCCTCTGCTGATGACAGACGAGATAGCCTTCAAGGCGGTCGACTACCTCGTCGCAAGTTCATCGGAAAACGAAACGCTTGCGATCGTCTTTTTTGGTGGGGAACCCATGATTAACGAGCCGCTGATATGGAAAACGGTCGACTATTCAAAAAGAATATACCCCAATAGAAACTTTACCTATTCTATTACGACCAACGGAACGCTTTTGAATGACACTGCTGTGAATTCTTTCAAGGAGCACGGGTTTTCTGTTCTGATTAGTCTCGATGGTACAGGATGCAAGCACGATGCATCGCGCCCGTACAAGACGGGAGGCGGCTCTTTCTCCGATATCGACAAAAACGTTCGTCGTTTTTCCGAGTCGTTCCCCTTCGGCGCAAGAGCGACCTTAACAAATAATAACTGTAACCTTGTTGAAGACTATCTTCAGTTTAAAGAGATGGGCTTCAGAAGGATTTACTTCTCGCCCGTGAGCTCATTCGATGAGAATATCAAACTCGACGAACACTCATTAAACAAAATCAGGGCGGGCCTAATAGATTTGGCGGATCAATATCTCAAACAGATTGATCAAGGGGAAAAGCCCTTGTTTAGAACATTGAAAACTGCAGTTGATTTGATTATGAGCAACAGGATCGCCTTTGTCGGATGCGGGGCTGGCAGGCGTTTTATTTCCGTGACTCCCGAAGGGGACGTATACCCCTGTCACAGGTTTGTCGGGATGATGCGATTCAAAATGGGCAACATCGTCACCGGAATTGACGAAACTAGGTATATTGAAAACTGGAGTCAGGGTGTCGAAAAAAGAATTGACTGTACGGACTGTTGGGCTCGGTCTTTCTGTGGTGGGGGCTGTAGCTGGGAGGCTGCAGACGAGCACGGCTACTTGCCCAAGAGTCTACACCCTGCATCATGTGAATATAGAAAAATGTGCTACGAGATGGCTTTTGACCTTATTTCCCGCCACTCATCTTCGCAGGAGAAAAATCAACGAGAAGCTACTGTATCGGAATAAGCGGTTCAGCGCATTGCTGTCACCATTGTGGAGGTGTTCGTTCTTCTGATTACCGTCTGCGAAGCTTATTGCTACGTTCGCCGAAACCATTCTAGAAATATGGTGAACTAGACATCTTGGTTTGTTATACACAATATTGAGGTTTTTCTGCACTCAAAGGGAGGTAGTCGTGAAGCATATTCATCCGATTAATCCAGGAAGTGGCGACGAGGCAGGCGTGAAGCCGATGTCTTTTGACTGCCTCTTGGGCATTACTGACATCTGTACTGTTTATGATAAAGCAGATGGCTGTGGTGCATACGATTACTGCGACTATGACATGGATGGCGGCAGCATCTGCGTTGTAGATCACTGTGGCATTGATCAAACGTAGTCTCTAATTGGATTAAGGTGAGGAGCTGTTATGAAGCATATCCATCCTGTTGGTTCAAATGAACATCCTCCCGTTGAGCCTTGTTGTCTTGGAGTTGATATATGCAATTTTTACGACATCGCCGAGTGCCCTGTTGCGGATTGGTGCTATGTCGATAAAGAATCAAGCTGTGTTTTGCCAGCAGATTGGTGCGATCCAGTTGACGAGTAGTTTTGTGGCTAGGAACTATTTGGTCCAATTCAGAATAAGATGGGAACAAATTCCAAAATCTCGTGTCTGGGAGGAGTTATGCCATTATTGCAAGGTCTCGTTGGATTAGCCTTTATATTTGCGTTATATCTGGCACCTTTTTTAATTCTATTCTTCATTATCCGACTCTTTCTTCGGAGAAAATAGGAGTGTCACGCAAACATTAGCGTAGCTTTCTTCCAATATGAGCCGAGCATTGGCAAGTGGAATAAGAAGCCCGACCGTTCGCCACATGAAAGTGATCGGACGGGCTTCTCTATTTAACCCGGGCCGCCACCCATAGCGGCTTTCCAAGCGTATTCTCAGTGCAAAGCAATCGTCAGTTTAATCCTATGCGCTGATACCGCATTTCATTTGTTCGGCTCGAATTCTACGGCCTGGCAACCCTCGCACTCTCCGGCAAATGGATTGAACGCGAAGGCAGAGATGATGTGTGCGTGGACATCGAGGCTGCTGTAGGCAACATACTGGGACATGGACCCCCGCTGCGCGTGGTATGCGGCCCGGCATATTCATTGCCGTCCAACCCCGTGTAGTTGCAGCAAAGGGTGGAACCTCAATGCTCAGCTCATGTTGTCCGTGGGACACGAGAATCGTAAGTACACTTTGGTGCGATTCTCACGCTGATACTGAGCAACCTGGAATAAGATACGTCGCGACAACACTTCGCTTCACCTCTGTCTCGACAAGATGACGTAGACTAAAGTTACCTTTAGTAAGAGAACGAGAACTATATCTGAAAGCGTTGCGATGGCGTGAAGGCACCGAGTCCGAACCGCCTGAATGCTACGTGCATCTGCATCGCCTTTTTGTTATCTCTGCCAGTTGGGTAGCACTACACTTGTCATCATTTACCCTGGTACATGCTGCCTAAATCCACTACCCCTTCTACCGCGCCGACCATCTCGTCATCGTGAGAGACAACGATGATCAGCTGGCTTTGCTTGTTGCGCTTAACATAGGCCGCAAGCTCGGCGCGGCTTACAGCGTCTAACCCAGTCGTGGGCTCGTCGAGTACCAAAACTGACGACTTGCGTGAAATCGCCGACCATAAGTACACTCGGCGCAGCTCACCGCCCGAAAGCGCGGAGCAACGTTTCCCGAGCAACTCCTTCACGCTGTTTTCCAGCGAAAGTAGGCCATCTACACCCCGGTGATAGGAAGAAAAGGGCGTGTCGAAATACTCTAACAGCTCTTTCACCGTTTCGTCCGGCGCGAAGCACGACTGCGGGCAGCACGATATCTCTCTCGCACGTATGTAATCCAAGTCGCATTCTTCGATTGGCACGCCGTTGTATTTTACTTTGCCTTTCGATGAGTATAGCCCGAGCATCAAGTAAAGAAGTGACGTCTTGCCTCTTCCGTTTTCCCCAACTATGCAATATGTACCAGGACCGGAAAACTTGAAAGAAAACCCGCCGAGGACCTCTCGGACAGATCCGTCTGGAAGGGCAACCGAGAATTCCAAATCAGATACCGAAATGTCATTTATTTCATCGAGTTTAGCTAAATCGGTCCGATTCCACCCCGATCTCTCCTTTTCTCTCGTCGCGATAGCCGTCCTATCCCATGATGCTTTGGCATCTTGATAGGATTTGAACAATGACATCATACTTTTCAAAGTCTTAAAGAGAACCGCGAAGTATGTACCGATGATAGTGTACTCGCCTATTGACATAGTTCCGTTAATGATTCGTACTCCGGAAACAACAAGTATCACCGCTTGAAACAACGCTGCGAAAAGACCATCGAGCGATGTCAGAGAATATGACAGCTTTCCGGAGCGCAAAACTTTGGGAAAATAGCTCTTAAACCCAGCGTCGAGCGCTTGTTCGCTCTTGCCGTACGAAGATGTCAGTTGAATGTTGAGAATCTGATTAAGCTGCGATGCAATTGCGGCGTAAAAGGCGCTGTCCGCCTCTTTCTTCTCATACGTGACCCTATACAAAAGTTTCCTCAACCCAGTAATTACACAGAAATACACGATGAGGAGAATGATGGAAAACACCGCGAGAGTTGAATCAATTGACCATATGATAAGCAATACGATGGGAATGGCTACAATGGACAGCGGCGCACTGATAAAATTCGCCAAAACGAAGGATGAGACCACGCTGGAGTCGGAAATAATCCGTTGCGTTGTATAGGCTGGATCGATGGTCCGACTCACCAAGTAATCGTCTCTTTCAAAACGCAAGACGGCCTCCCTGAGAAGATCAAAGGAAAGTCTCGTGGTTATGCGAATGGAAAGTGTTCCTGCAAAATAAGTAAAGAGGGTGGAGAAAACTCCTATTGACGCAACCAGGAGCGCGAAGAGTACGGCGTCTCTTTCGCTGCGGTTACCGAGAAGAAAATCTAAGAATTTCCCGTTCACGTATGGCATGGCATAGGAGAGAGCGGTTCCAATCACCGTGATAGCAATGAAGACGAAAGCCCCTTTTGCTCTGATGAACCTCGAGAGAACGCATCGAATCAAGGAAGGCCCCAATCTACCCGCCACAAAACATCAATCACTGATACCTTACACCTCAACACAACAGGAGCGAAGATTTGCCAATGAGACTGCTTTAAGATTGCCTTGGGCCAATACGATCTCAAGCTCTTCCTACAAGAGAGTCGGAATCGGACATCTCCTCCGACGAACCTGGCAATCGGGCGGTTGAAATATCTTTTTCAACCGCCCGATTGCCACAATAGATTTGAGCATCCGCCCACAAACGTCCGCGTTTTATACCCATCAAATCCTTTGCCTTTTGTCGTCTAGACTAGAAAAATCGCTCGAAATAACGCAACCGGCCTGCTCGCTTGAAGAAACCTAAGCCCGTAACGTAGATGTGCAAACTTCCGAAACGCCTTGCGCGGCATAGTGCGTATAAACTTCGTCAACCGCCTCAGAAATATCTGAGTATCGCGCCGGGTCAAAAGCATACGATGTCGCAGCTATACCCTGCACCCATTCGGAACGCGGATTAATTGAATAGCCACACAGCATCATCATACATGCATCTAGACCTGATTTCCCAAGTATCCGACGTATTGATGAGAGCATCGCGGGTCGCCCCTGCACCATCGTCGTCACCCCTATTAGCAGTATTTACCGTTTTTCTCTAAATGCGTATCGCCACCCTTAAGAATACGAAGTGTTTTATCCAGACCCGATTGTCCTCCATCTCAAACGAAGGGATAAGGAATCTCATCCGGAATCGGCAGTAACGGAGGATTCACAACGACAAGCGAAAAACATGAGTCATCTCTCAGAGGGGAGTAAAGGCTCCCCTCAAGCACCCTAGTTTCGTCATCCAAAGAGTTGATGGCAGTGTTTTTCTTACAAAGGTCGACAACAAAAGGGTTGATTTCTACAGATGTTACATCCATGCCACAGTTGGTAAGTATCAGGCCCTGTATTCTGGGGCCAGAACACAAATCGAGAGCCTTCCGTGCGCTCTGCGGTGTAAGGCGCCAATCTCAGCAAATCTGTCCCACAATACTGCGCTGAAGAACAAGACGGAACCCCTGAGCCAAACTCCCCTATACCTTATTAAGGCTAAGACAGGCAAGTTCACGCACCCGGCATATTCCAGAATAACATCCTATTGTTTTAGATGCTCTACAAGCATGAACAGCCGCGAATCGGAAAGATCTTCTAGTTTCGCCCCGACTGACCGCCAAGGGCCAAAATGGCCTCTCCATCCCCAGGCGACCGGCTCTGGCGCGCCGAGGAGTGTCCCCAAGTGCCGGCAGAAAAGGAATGTCCCTAACTGCCGGCTAGAGGGCACCGAAGAGGATGGCATAGGTAGTGGATTCGCCGAGCTTGAGCTCGTCGCCGGGATTGAGTTGGGCGGAACGGCCGGGCTCGACCTGAATGCAGACGCGCGTGGCCCCGTTTACCACCACGGTTCCGTTGGTGGACGACAAGTCCTCGACGTGCCAGATATTTTGAGCATCGCACCAGATATGGGCATGGCGGGCCGAGACATCGTCGCCGACGTCGGTAATATCGCCCTCGCCAGTGGCCAGCGCGCCAATCTCAACACCCTGCTCACTCGGCTGAATCCAGCGCGGGGCGCTCACGACAAAACTGTTTTGTACGCGCAGCAAGCCCAAGGGGTGCGCCGGGGCGGGTTCGCGTTCGCCCGCGGTCATCGACATGCCAAGCGAACGCGGCGTGGATGTGCCTCCGCCACAGGTCGCGTGCGCGTAGTCGATGGCATAGTTCACCGAGGACCGCACATCCGCCGAACAACCGACGGCGACAAACAGCACCAGCACGGCCTCGGCGCGCTCGGCGGGCATGAGTTCCGCCGCCTGGGACAGGCGATCGAGCGCGTTGCGATAGAGATTCGTGTCCTGGTGGCACTCTTCGAGCGCGCATACCATCGGTTCACCTGCAGGACCGCACACCATATTGATCACAGCCGTGGAGTCCATGGGATTGCGCTGGCGCAGGGCCAGTTGCGACATAATACGCGCAGCCGAGGTACCGTATTCGGCAAAGTAGCGCTGCTGAAGCGTGCCGACCGGCGCGCGAACGATAAAGCGGGAAACCCAAGAGCGATCGGCGGCTCGGCTCTGCGGGCTGCGGCCGTCGGCGAGCGGACGAGACGAAAGCACCAGGCCGCACAGCTCGATATGGCTCAGATGCGCCGCGCGCTTAAAGATGTCAAACATGGCCCCGCATGGGGTGAGCTCAACTTGAGATGCCATGACCTAGGCCTCCTTGGTCGTAGAAATAGAATCGGACGATACTTCAACAGGTCCGCCAAAAGTACGGGCAGCTGCGGCTCCACCGGCAAGCGGAGTCGCCATCTGGGCTTTTGTGCGTCGCGGTGCCGAAACGGGAAGTTCAAAGGCAAAGCCCATCGCAAGCAAAAACCACGTAAGCGTATAGGTTGCAACCAGAGCGGCAACAAGGCCGCCCATCACGGCGCGTTGGGAAAATACGCTACATGCAGCCACAACCAGCACCGGAACCTCGCAGGCAGAAAGCGCAAGCACACCCTGCAGGAAGCCCGAGCGCCGATCGCGCGCAAGTGCCCCCGCGGCAACGCCGGCTATGTCTGGCAGCGCCAACGCCAGTGCGGCAATAATACCCGGTAGCGACCCAGACCACACGAGCGATCCCAAAGTCGCCGTCACGCGAGCGCCCGACGCCAGCAGCGCGGCCGAAACCACGACCACAGCCCAAACCACGCTGCAAACGACCGCCGCACCGATCATCGCCGCGCGACGAACCGCGCGGCCAGACGCATCCATGGGGCACGGCGTGAGCGGCTCGCCGCGGAGCGAACGACCGACATTTTGCGCATAGTGGTCACAAAACGCCGAGAGCGCCGCCTCGACCGCCGCCGGCTCGGGACGATCTTTTTGATGGCTGGACAGACAGGCCATCACCACGTCGAACAGCTGGCCATCGACAAACGCCAGCGCGTCGCGCAGCTCTTCGGAATCCGGCTCAAGCCCTAGCTGCTGGGCCTGCTCGGCCGCGGCGAGCGCCACATCGGGCTCACGACGAAGCAGCTGAGTCAAATCACAACCGGGCGCATGGGCACCAATGGGATAGTCGGGCCGCGTGTCCATCTTGAGACGGTAGGGGCTCGCGATGTCGCGCGTCTTTTTGCGCGAACCCGAGGTGCCCGAAGTGCTCGGCGCGGCTTCGTATGGCGCGACGCCGGCAATGAGCTCGTAAACCGTGCTTGCCGCGGCATAGACGTCGATCGCCGGCGACATACGCAAAGCGCGCAGGTCGGGAATATCGTCGGTGAGCATCTCGGGCGGGGCATAGGCAACCGTCGCGCGACGCAGCGTGGCATAACGCTCCGTAAACGACGCCTTGCCGCCGGTACCGGCCACGGCCGACGCAGGCTCGAGCGCCAGCGACGAGCCAAAGTCGATCAGGCACAGGTCAAAGGTGCCCTCGGCAAGCTGCCGGTCAAGCGGCAGACGTGCCGTACGCACCATAATATTAGCGGGCGAGATATCGCGATGGACAAAGCCCTCACCCACCAGGCTCATACGGCAGAGCAGATCGAACAGGTCGCGACCCAGACGCGCCGCCACAAGTGGCGACAGGCGTCCGGCATCGTCCACGGCGAGTCGCGAACGCAAGCGGGCAAGCGTCTCGCCCTCGACCCATTCCATGACAATTGCAGGCACACCGTCGACCTCGCCCCAGCCATAGAGGCGGGGAAAGCCCCTAAGGCCCGAAAGGGCGCGATGGCATTCGTATTCCTCGCGAAACGCCGCCTTGAACTTGGCGACCAGCGCCTCGTGAGCGGCGGCGTCGTCAAACTCATCGCGCGTCGGCAAGATGAGCTGCTTGAGTGCCACGGCCTCACCCTGGGCGTTGACGGCACGCGTCACGCGGCCGATACCGCCACGGCGCATGGTGGCATCGTCGGCAAACAGCATCGTAAAACGACGCAGATAGGCAGGCAGTTCGTCCTGACCGAGCGCAATGGCCGGCTCAAACCCGTCGACACGCGCCAGGCGCAGGCCGACCATGGAATCGCGACCGAGCGATTGTGGTGTGGTGGATGCAAGATCGGTCATCATAGGGCAAGCGCCGCCACGTTATTGTTGAAGTTACCGAGCGCGACGTCATCATCGCCGTAATGGCCGACCCATTGACATAGGTTGGTGTAACAGCCCCACAGATTGGCATACTGCTGATACCACTTTGACCGGGGCGAGAATGTCTGACGACCGAACTCGGCTCGAATGACAAACATCTCCCCGACCAGGCTGTCGCACGGCCTGGGATCTCCCGTAGAGTTATAGGTCGAGACCACGTCATTGGCACGAGAAACGTAGCCGTCGAGCATGTTGTACTTGGTCACAAGCCAACTGTGAATGCTCTCTTCCTCAGCAGCGGAAAGGCCACCGGAGTTTGCATCGTTGTCAGTGTTGCCGCCCGTCGAGCCGCCATTTCCAGACCCTCCGGTAGAGGAGCCCGACCCAGAGCCGCCGCTCGAACTCGACGAATTCGAGCCGGAGCCAGAAGTATCCGAGCTACCGGGCTTTCCGGACTGCCGGGCGTCCTGCTCCTTCTGCTGCTCGACCTTATTCACCGTTGCCGCCACGCTATTGTTGGACAACCGATCGATGATCTTGGTGTTGGTGAGCACGATGGTTTTGCCATTGGCAAGCGTGACTTCGTTGTCCGGGACCTCGGCGCCGTCCGCATCGTCGGTGCCAAACACAATATGCCCGACCACACTTGCCCAAGCATATCCAGTCGTGGTGCCCAGATCACTTTTGACCTCATGCCCCACGCGCGGTTCGCGTGCGGCATGCGCCTGTATCATGGACGGCACGGTCATGCCATAGGCAGAAACGCCAGCTATGACCAGCACCAACGAGCACGATAGCAGTGCGTACGCCCGCGGAGCCAAGCCCAGTCGGCATCGCATGCGCACCGCGGCGCCGCGCTTTGTCTGAGTGCCACCGGGCCGCATGCGTTCTCCTCCAACAAAAACACGCCGCTCGGGAGCGGCGCATTCATTCGAATCCATATTTGAGTGTATCAGCGAACCCAAAAGGTTGCGCAACGAATGAGCAAATTAAGGATGCGAGTGGAAGCATCCATGCGATAAGCGGATACAAAGCATCTTTGTTGCACAACAAACTTACAGTCGCACAGGGAAATTATGACTACCCCGTGCGTCGCGAGGAAAACATACGGCAGGAGCAGGCTCGCCACCTAAATCGCGCGACGGGCCTCGATGGCGCGGCCAAGCGTAAGCTCGTCGGCATACTCCAAGTCGCCGCCCACGGGAAGGCCGCTTGCCAGACGCGACACCTCGACGCCCAACGGCTTGATGGTACGGGCCAGATAGCTCGCCGTGGTCTCGCCCTCAATATTGGGGTTGGTGGCGATGATGACCTCGTGGATGTCCTCGTGGCCCAAGCGTGCCAGCAGCTCTCGAATGTGCAGCTGCTCGGGGCCAATCTTGTCCATGGGACTGATCACGCCGCCCAATACGTGGTAGAGGCCGTGGTAGCTGCCCGTGCGCTCGATCGCCTGGACATCACGCGGCTCGCCCACCACGCAAATGCGAGTGGTATCGCGCATCGGGTCCTGGCAGATGGAGCACTCGTCGGCCGTGGCGTAGTTAAAGCAGCGGCTGCAAAAGTGGACCTCCTGCTTGACCTCCAGGATGGCCTCGGCCAGGCGGCGCGCCTCCTCGGCGTCGGCCTCCAACAGGTAATAGGCGATGCGCTGGGCCGACTTGGGACCAATGCCCGGCAGACGGCCCAGCTCATCGAGCAGTTTTTGCAGACTGTGGTTGGCACTCATATATATGCGTGTCTTAGAACGGCATGCCCGGGATGTTGAGGCCGCCGGTGATGGCGCCCATCTGCTTGTTGGCGAGCTCGTTGACGCCGCGGACGGCCTCGTTGACGGCAGCCATGATCATATCCTGCAGCATATCGACGTCCTCGGGATCGAGCGCATCGGGATCGATGGTGAGGTTGACGAGCTCCATCTCGCCGTTAACGGTCACCTTGACCATGCCGCCGCCGGCAGAGGCGTCGACGGTCTGGGACTTGAGGTTCTCCTGCGCGGCGGCAAGCTGCTCCTGCATCTTGCGAGCCTGCTTCATCATCTGCTGCATGTTCATACCGGCCATGATGGCTCCTTTACGTGCGGCCGCACGCCGAGCTGCAAGGGCAGCCGGAGCACGGCGGGACTTTCAAACTCAAAAATCGTACCACGGCGCGCGGCGAGAGAGCGGGGCGGACGTGTTACCTCAGTCGATATACATGTCCTGGAGCGCAAGCCGCACCCATAGATTATGCAAAGTTGAATAATTCGCATCTGCATAATATTTAAAGCTAAATCTTGTAGAGCCGGAATCCGACATTTAATGCGTACCACTAAATGGCTAAATGCCGAGCCACTACTCGAGGCGGCGCTCATGACGGCAAGGTATAATTTGATTGCCATAGATAGCAATTTGGAGGTGCCCCATGAATGCCCCCGACGTGCTCCAAAACATCCGCTCAAAACACCCCGTTGCATATTTGGTTCTCTATCTCTTTGTCGGCTGGGCATTGCTGGTTGTCATCACCCATGCCATAGCCTTTGGAGCAGAACTGCTGATAGCCAGCTCGGACCAGCCCATCGTCAAATGGGAAGCGACCGATGAGTGCACCGACGGAACCCGAACCGTCTACTACAACAGCCCGTCCCTCTATCAAGAGTTCAAGGTCAAGATAAAGGACTTCAAGATTGTCGATGCCGAGCTAGGCGTTTATTTGGCAATCGGAGCAACCATTAACGCCGAGCAAGTCGAGTACACGGACAGCCATGCGACGTATCGTATCGACCTCAGCATCCTAGGCCGACCGTCACGCACCTGTCTGCTCAAATGCGACATACGCGGCACCACACTACACATGTCCGAAATACAGATGCGCCCGGACAAGGGGTCCTCTTCTTGAGCAGTATACCCGCCTGCGCAGCTACTCCACCGGCTTGAAGATGGTGGCCTGGCCAAAGACGCTGCGGATGAGGGCCTTGGCCTCGTCCTCGGTCTGCGGGATGCTCGGGGCTGCGCCCTGATGGCCGAAGGGGCTGCCAGCACCGGGATTGGATTCCCAGGGAGCGGCGGGGACGTCGTCGTTTGCAGAGGCTGCGGGTGCCACAGCAGCGGCCTTGGTCGCGGACGCCGCACCCGGCACGTCGAACGGGGGCAGATCGTCCCCGCCGGCATCGGCAGCAAAACCACCGACCATAGCATCGTCGTAGGGCACCTGCTCGGATTCCCATGGCGCAGCCTGCGCAGGCGGCTGAGCCATGGGGACGGACGCGCGCTCGGGCGCTCGGGGCGCGGGCTCGGTCGGGAGCTTGCCCGTGGCAGGAGCACCGGCAGGGTTGTCGGAGCGCAGCCAAGGGGCCTTGGCCAGGTCGGATGACTTGGGCGCAGGCGCGGCAGCGGACTTGGGCGCGGGGATCGGAGCAGCCGGTTTGGGCGCAGCGGGTTCAGGCGCCGACGGGGTCGGTGCCGCTACCGGCGCCGCTTTTGGCTGCGTCGCGCTGGCGCTCGAGGATGCAGGGGGCACCGAGGACACGGGTTGCGGGTCCGCAGATACCGCAGCCCGTGCAGATGGAGAATGCTCCTCATGTTGAGGAGCCGGCGTGCCACCCCCATCCAGGACATAGTCGACGGTACGACGACCGAAGACCGCGCAGACCGTCGGCAGGACCACCGACTGCGTATCGGCGCGACCGAGCATCTTAATGGCAAAAGTCGAACCCGCGGGGAACGAGACCGTGAGCTTGGAGCCGTCGTCGGCCGTGGCGCGAGCGTTGAGCAAAAGCCCTGCGTAGGAAGCCTGACGTGCCTTGACACGCTCGACAACCTCGGCCCATTTGCGCTGCAGCTCTCCGGCATCCTCGACCGCGGGCGTCTCGGCAGCACCGGCGACGGCAACCTGGGCGGCATTGTTGGACTGGGGCTTAGGTGCCGGAGCGATGGCAGGCGCGGGGGCCGCAACGGGCTGAGGCGTCGGAGCCGGCGCAGGCTGAGGTGCAGGCGCTGCAGGCTTGGAAGCTGACACGGACGCAGAACGGGGCGAAGGCTGGGCAGCCGGAACAGCAGCACCACGGTCCCAAGGCATACCGCCCTGGCGCGCGGACGTAGCAGCGGGGGCAGCGGATGCCGCCGGGGCGGCAGCGCGGGCGCCCGAAATGAGCGTCGGCTGTTGGGCAGCAGCGGGTACGGATGCTGCAGGCGCGGCGGCCTGAGCAGCAGCCACGCTCGCCGGCACGGCGGCGTTGGCAACCATGGCCTCCAGGCGTGCCACGCGCTCGGCCAATGCCTCAATCGTTAAATCAGCCTCGGGACGCGCCAGACGCGTGCAGGCAATCTCGAGCACCAGGCGCACGTCGCTCGCGCCCCTCATCTCCAGTGCGGCATCGTCGAGCACTGTCAGCACACGGGCCAGGCGGTCGGCAGGATGCTCGCCAAAGGCAGCGGCCTCGGCAGCAAGCGCCTCGGCCTGCTCGGAGCCGCCCTCAAACAACTCGGCACGGGCACCGGCAACGCAGGCAACGTACACGTCGCGCACGTGCGCCACCAGGTCGCGCGTCAGCTCCAGCAGATCGTTACCTTCCTCGACCTGCGCGCGAATAAGTCCATACAGCTCGGCAACATCGCGATCGGCAATGGCGCGGGAAAACTCGCCCAGAATCTGGTCCGAAACCTCGCCTAAAAGCGAGCGGGCGTCGTCCGCATGCACAGAACCGTTGCCAAAGACGCTCAGCTGCTCCAGCGTGGACAACGCGTCGCGCATGCCGCCCTTTGCATGGCGCGCCACGATAGCCAGCGCCTCGTCGTCGTAATCGAAGCCCTCCTGCTCGCACACGTATGCCAGGCGATGCTCGATATCCTCGTTGCCGATGCGGTGGAAATCGAAACGCTGGCAGCGCGAGAGGATGGTCTCCAGAATCTTTTGCGGGTCGGTGGTGCACAGCACAAAAATCACGTGCGCCGGCGGCTCCTCGAGCGTCTTGAGCAGCGCGTTGAACGCCGCCGTCGTGAGCATGTGGACCTCGTCGATGATATAGATCTTGTACTTGCCGCGCACCGGGGCAAAGTTGACGGAGTTGATGATCTCCTCGCGCACGTTGTCCACGCCGGTACGGCTTGCAGCATCGAGCTCGTAGACATCCGGGTGGTTGCCCTCGGCGATGAGCTCGCACTCCTCGCAAGTGCCGTCGGGCATGCAGCCGCTTGCACCCTCGGCGCGCGCCGCCTCGGCATTGCGGCACAGCAGCGCCTTGGCAAGGATGCGCGCCATGGTGGTCTTGCCCGTGCCGCGCGGTCCGCAGAACAGGTAGGCGTGGGACAGGCGCCCCTCGGTGATGGCGTGCTCGAGCGTCGAGACGATATGCTGCTGGCCCACCACGGAGTCGAAGGTGAGCGGGCGATACTTTCGGTACAACGATTCCATGGGTGCTCCCCCGGGTATACTGAGTCTTGTTGCCGCGGCGGCCAAGCGGTCGCACGGCATACTGCATTCATAATAACCCGTACGGCGAGCCCGCCGCGATAGGAGTCCAAAGAGCATGGCAGACGCAGAGAGCAACCTCGTTCCCTCCGAAGCAGCCGACCAGGTCGAGGTCGCGCTCGAGAAGCAGGCCGCAGCCGACGACGGCATCCTGTACCTCAACGAGTACCAGTACGAAAACGACCTGGTCACCGACTTCGCCCGTCTGGTCGCCTCGCCCAGGCGTCGCGGCTCGCTGTATGTCGCCGCGGCAATTGCCGCGCTCATCGGCATCGGCATGCTGGTGGCCGGCGGCAACTGGATCAAGTTTGGCGTCGTCCTGATCGTATTCGGCGCCTTTTTGGCCTGGTGGAGCAAAAACCTGCACCACACCCTCGCCCGCGACTTTATCGACGCCGTTGAGGCCGACGAGTCAATGGGTGGCCGCTATCGCCGCGTCGCCGCCAACGAGGACGGCCTGATGGTTTGGGGCAAGAGCGGTAAGTCACAGTTCTTCCCGTTTGACAAGCTCGACCACGTACTCGACGGCGAGCGCATCTTTGTGGCCATGTTCGCCGACCAGGGCGTGACGATCCCCAAGGACACCTTCGTCCGTGGCGATGCCGAGCAGTTCGGCCCCTTCCTCAAGGCCCGCATCAACAAAAAACTCCGCATCGAGACCAAGAAGAAGAAAATGAAGGCCGAGAAGGCCGCCGCCGAGGCCAAGCAGGGCGACAAGCCCCAGGAGACCAAGGGCAAGCAGCGCAAGCAGAAGAAGAACAAGAAGAAGCGCTAGGCCGGACGCAAGGTCCAGACCCCAGACGGAGCTTAAATTGAATGTCGCCCACCTGCGCGTGCTACACTAGCAGCATCTATGCCACCGCGAATGGCTCGGCCCCGTGCCCGCCACTCGCAAACGAACTTTAAACGCACGAGGGTTGGCCATGCCGCTTTTCTCGCAACATACCGCCCGGTTCTCGCCGGACGTTCCCTTGGAGGGCACTAGCTCTCGCGAGCTGCTCAAGCGGTACCAGCCGCTCGAGACGCTTGCGACCGGCGGTTTTGGCTCCATCGAGATTTGCCGCGACACGCATCTGCGCCGTCGCGTGGCCATTAAGCGCATTCCCCTTATCAACGGCGCCGGCATGCCCGCCAGCGACATCATGGACGTGCTGCGCGAGGCGCATACCGCCGCCATGCTTCAACATCCCAATATCGTGCAGGTTATCGACTTTACGCACGACACCGCCTATGCCTACCTGGTCATGGAGTATGTCGACGGCATGTCGTTGGCCGAGTTTTTGCATCGCGTGGACGGCCACTCGCTCACCTTTGACGAGGCCGCGGCCATTGCCGACGCGCTGGGTCAGGCACTCACCTTTGCCCATGCAAACGGCGTGCTTCATCTGGACATAAAGCCCGCCAATGTGCTTATCGACCATTCGGGCAATGTAAAGCTCACCGACTTTGGCATGGCGCGGCTGTCGTCTGCCGGCGGCTTTGGCGGCTCGCGCGGCGGCACCATCGGCTACATGCCGCCCGAGCAGCTCGATATCGAGACCGGCACGGTCGACGAGCGCGCCGATGTCTTTGCCCTCGCCTGTGTGATCTACGAGGGCCTGTGCGGCAGCGCTCCCTTTATGGCGGCCACGCCCGCCGGCTCGCTCGGCCGCATCATCGGCGGCGCCACCTATCCCAGCGAGCTGATACCACACTTCCCCCCGGGAGCCGAGGCCGCGCTCATGAGCGCGCTCTCCCCCATGCCGCAGGACCGCCCCAACAGCATCGAGGCATTTTGCGACCAGCTCCTTGCCGGTCTGGGCAGCGTGCGCGAGGGCCGTCGCAGCCTGGAGCAAATGGTTGGCGAACTTTCGGATGACGAGCAGGAGCTCGACGATATCGAGCCGTCGCACTACGAGGACGACGCCATCGAGGTCGACCCCGCACTCGGCTGGGCGGGCACGCGCTGGAGCCATGCGCGCGACTACACCATGCGCACTATCTCGGCGCTAACGTGCGGCACCTATAGCTTTTTGCTGATGCAAACGGCCGGGGTCGCGGCGCTTCCCGGCCTGGTCATTGCGGCCATCGCGATCGGAGCGGCGGCTGGCCTGGCCCCCCAGATTGGCTCGGCCATCTCGGCTGTGGGCTTTTTGGTGCTCATGGCCAACGCCACCATGCAGGCGCAGGGCATCTTGTCGATGTTGCCCGTCGCGGTGATCTTTGCCGCCGCCATGTCCGGTTGGTGGATTGCCTGGGGTCGCACCGAGGCTGCCGCGAGCGCCGCGCTCACCTGTGCACTCGCGCTTGGCTGTCTGACCGGCAATACCTTCCTGGCAGCTGGGGTCGCCGCCGGCGTCGCGTCATTTTGGCTCGGCCCGGCAAGCGCCGCCGCGGCAACGGGCATGGGCGCGCTTTTTGCCCGTCTGGCCACGGTCGCGCTTTCAGCCGGAGGCGTGCTGGGGCTCGGTAACGTTGCCGCAGCGCTGGGAGACCCGCTCCTTTGGGCTGCCTTTGTGCTGGTCGCGGCAACTGCCGCAGCGTCATCCGCGCTGCTCAATGCCCATGCCAAGCGTGCCGATCAGGGCTCAAACCTTGCCGCAATCGCCGCCATCGCTGTCACCGGCATCGGCTGCGCAGCGGCGTCCTGTCTTGCACACCATATGGAAATTGCCAGCCTTGCAGCCGCGGTCATCGCCAAGGCGGCGGTTGCGGGAATCCTATCCTCTATAATCGTTGGGATATGCCTATATTTGCTCGGATACCAAAGAACCTATACGGAGAGTGATCTTTCGTGAACTTCCTGAACATCTTCGAGGACCACGTGGCCGGCATCTTCGGTGCCACCCGTGCCCCGTTCTCCTTTAAGAAGCTTGCCAAGCAGGCCGCTCGCGACATGGAGGATCAGACTCTGGTGATCAACGGCGTCAACACGGCGCCGGCACTCTATACCATCCTTATCGCCGCCGACGACGATCCCATGCTCGCCCCGTTCTACCCCGAGCTTTCACGCGAGGTCCGCGAGTTTGTGAAGGCGCAGGCCGAAAAGCGCCGCTATGTCTTTGTCGGCGAGCCCCTCGTGCGCTTTATGATCGATCCGCAGCTGCGCGCCGGCAAGTTCTCGGTCTTTGCCGAGAACGTCGATGCCCCCACGCTCGGCCGCCTGTACGAAGAAGAGCGCGCCTATCAAAACGGCCTGGGCCAGAACAACTCCGCGGCAAGCCGTGCCGCCAGCGCCCCGCGCGCCGGCCAGCAGCAGTTTGCTGCCCCGCAGCAGCAGCGCCCCGCCGCCATGCCCCAGCAGCAGCCGACGCCTCGCGCTGCCGCTCCCGACCCGCTTGTCGTGGCAGACCCCTTCGCGCCTAGCGTCCCCGACCCCGCCGCCGCACCCATCCCGGTGCCGCAGACCGTCTCGCGCGACGCGCTTGCCGGCATGGGCGGAGCCGCCGCGACCGGTGCCGCCGTGGGCCTAGGCGCCGTAGCCGGCATCGCCTCCAACATGGCGAGCACTCGCGCCCCGCAGCGCCCGCTCGCCCAGCTCGTCGACGTCGTGAGCGGCGAGAGCCATAGCATCACCTCCGCACAGGTGACCATCGGTCGCGAGCGCTCAGTTTCCGACATTGCCCTGCGCGACCCCAACGTGTCGCGCCGCCACGCCCAGCTCACCTTTACGGGCTCGGATTGGTCGATCGAGGACCTCAATTCCACCAACGGCACGCTCGTCAACAACCGCCGCATTACGCGCTGCCCGCTGCGCAACGGCGATCTGCTGACGTTTGGCCTGAGCACCTTTGAATTTAGGGGATAGTCGCTTATGAACATCGATATCGTCCTTTTTGCAGGCCGCATCGTCCTGGTCGCCCTGCTCTATATCTTCCTGTTCGCCGTCATGAAGACCGGCGTGGGACTTGTGCGCGGACAGCGCCGCGACTCGGCCATTTGGACGATCGATGTGGACAAGGGTCCGCGCGGTATCCGCGGCATCCACGTAGACATGCTCGGCCCCGTCATCGTCGGTCGCTCGCCATCTTCGGACATCTGCATCAACGAACCGTTCGTCTCGGCCTCGCATGCGCGCTTTTCGCTGCAGGGCCCGGCGCTCATCATCGAGGACCTCAACTCGCTTAACGGCACGCTCGTCAACGGCCGCCAGCTCGTGGAGCCCGCAACGCTGCGCGAGGGCGACGAAGTCCAGATTGGTGACGTGGTCATGAAGGTGAACCGTCGATGATCGACGAGGAGAACAAGTCCGCAACTATGACCGAGGCACCGGCCGCCACTACAGCTGCGCCGGCCCACGCCGCTCCGGCGGACTCCACACCCGTGGAGCCCGAGGACACCGTGTTCTCCCTGCCTCTTTCGCATGTAACGCATGATATTTCGGATCTCGCCGATAACGAGGACGAAGAGGATGCCGTAGCGGCGCCCATCGGCGCACATGCTGCGGAACAGCCCACAGCGCCCGAAGCAACCCCAGCGCCGGCTCACTTTGCAGAGCCCGTCGCCGCGGCAATCAACGAGAGCGCTGCGGTGTTTGCGGCACCCGAGCCCGCCGCGCCGGCGTTTCCCATAGCCACGGCATCCGAGGTTGCGCCCGCGTCTACGCCGGCGCCCGAGGCGGGGACATCCCCCGAGGACGGCCCTGCACCCAAGACCCCGCAGCCTGCGCCCGCAAGCGAGTCCGATGCCGTGGCCGAACCCGCCGCCCAGTCGCAAAACACGCCCGCGCCGTCGCACTTTGCGACGCCCGATCCTATAGACGTCAGCCCGCAAGATGACGAGTCGACCGCCCGCGTTTCCGAGGAGCCCGACTCCCCGGACACCGGCGACTCCGAATCAAACGCCGAGACAAGCACCGTCTCTCCCGGTGACACAGCAGAGATCGACGTTGCCGCCGTTGAGGCCAAGCTCAAAGACCCCGGCTCGACCATGAGCTTTGAACCCCTAACCGAGGAGCGCATCGAGACCGACTCGACCTATGATGCCGGCACCACCACGCAACTCATGTGGGGCGCCCGCTCCGACGTTGGCTGCGTGCGCCCGCACAATGAGGATTCCTACCTGGTGCAGTCGCCGCTCTTTTGCGTATGCGACGGCATGGGTGGTCACGCTGCCGGCGAGGTGGCCTCTTCTATCGCTGTCGAGACCATCGCCAAGACAGCTCCTCAGTCTGCCGACGCCGCACGCCTGGCGGCAGCCGTCGAGGCTGCCAACGCCGCCGTAATCGAGGCGGCCCTGAATGGCCTGGGCAAGCCCGGCATGGGCTGCACAGCCACTTGCGCCTATATCGAAAACGACACGCTCGCCATCGCCCACGTGGGTGACTCTCGCGCCTACCTGCTCCACGAGGGCACGCTCATCCGCGTGACCCGCGACCACTCCTACGTGGAGGAGCTCGTGGACGCCGGCGAGATCACGGCAGACGAGGCTCGCGTCCACCCCAACCGTTCGGTCATCACCCGCGCGCTGGGCTCGGACCCCGCCATGTATGCCGACCACTTTACCCTGCATATCGAGGAAGGCGACCGCCTGATCCTGTGCTCCGACGGCCTCTCGAGCATGATTCCCGATAGCGATATCGAGAACATCGCCACGCAGTCCTCAACCGCGCAAATCTGCGTCGACAACCTAGTGGACGCGGCGCTTGCCGCCGGCGGCCACGACAACGTGACCGTAGTAGTCGTTGACCTGGTTGACGATGGCGTTATGCGCGAGGCGCAACGCGTGCGTCGCCGCAACGTTACTATCGCCGCCATCCTGGCCCTCGTCTTTGTGCTGGCAGCTGGCATCTGGGCCTACACGGGTGTCACCGGCTCGTACTACCTGGGTACCTACCAGGGCAATGTCGCCGTCTGGCGCGGCCTGCCCGGCAAGCCACTCGGACTCAAGCTCCACTGGCTCGAAAGCGAAACCAGTATCAAGCTGTCCGACCTGCCCGAAGACACGCAAAACCGCCTCAAGGCGGGCATTCCGCAAACAAGTGTCGACGATGCGCAGGACACGATATCCAAGTACCGCCACCAGATCGACGAGGAGCAGACCCGCCAGGTGATCGACGCGCAAACGATTCGCGACAACACCAATCAGGGATCGACCTCCGAATCAGATTCCGAGAATACCGCCGAACAGTCCGCCGAGGCCGAAGCCTCCGATAAGAATTAGAAAGGGAGTGCCGCTTATGAGTCGCCGTAATACCGAACTGCTCTTACTCATCGCCTCGGCGTTCCCCGTCATCCTGCTGTATGCGATGTACGTGCTCACCGCAGGCGCCGCCATCTCGTTTGAGACACTTGCCGTTCCGATCGGTCTCTTTGCCGCCTTCGCCGCGGCGCATATCGCCGTGCGCATTCTGGCACCCGGCGCCGACCCGGCCATCCTGCCCATCGTCTTTGTTCTTTCGGGCATTGGCATCACGTTTGTGACGCGCTTGGCGCCCACGCTCGCCATCTCGCAGCTCGTCATCCTGTTTATCTCGGTGGCGCTCATGGTGGGAACGCTTGCACTGGTCAAAAACCTCGACGTGGTCATGCGCTACAAGTACACCTTTGGCATCATCGGCATCATTCTGCTGATGCTGCCTATCTTTATCGGCACCACGATCTCGGGCTCCAAGCTGTGGATTCGCATCGCGGGCTTTACCATCCAGCCCGGCGAGTTCGCCAAGGTCTTTATCGTCCTGTTCCTGGCCGGCTACCTGGCCGAGAACCGCGAGCTGCTCTCCATCTCCAACCGCAAGATCTTGGGCTTTAAGATCCCTCGCCTGCGACTGCTGCTGCCGCTGTTTGCCGTGTGGGGTGTGTGCCTGCTCGTCGTCGTCTTCGAACGCGACCTGGGTTCGGCCGTGCTGTTCTACACCATCTTCTTGCTGATGCTCTACGTTGCCACGGGGCGCTTTTCGTATGTCGTTATCGGCCTTGCGCTCTTAGCCGTTGGAGCCGTGGGCGCCTACAAGTTCCTGTCTCACGTTCAGGTGCGTTTCCAGGTTTGGCTCGATCCGTTTAAGGACGCCCAGGGCCAGGGCTACCAGATCGTCCAGTCGCTCTTCTCGCTTGCCGATGGCGGCCTGGTCGGTGTTGGCATCGGCAACGGCATGGCCAACAACATCCCTGTCGTCGAGTCCGACTTTATCTTCTCGGCTATCGGCGAGGAGATGGGCCTTTTGGGCGGCGGCGCCGTGCTCATCCTGTTTATGCTCTTTGCCGTGCGTGGCCTCACCACGGCTGCCCGCGCTAAATCCGACCTCGCCGCCTTTAGTGCCACAGGCCTTACGGCCGCCATCAGCTTCCAGGCCTTCTTGATCGTTGGCGGCGTAACCCGCCTGATCCCGCTGACCGGCGTCACCCTGCCCTTTATGAGCCAGGGCGGCTCCTCTCTGCTGGCGAGCTTTATCATCGTCGCGCTCCTGCTGCGCGCCGGTGACGAGGCGACCGGACGCGAGGCCGAGCTTACCGGCACCGGCACCATGGCCGCCATCACCGATGATCAGGTCGCATCTGCCGCCGCCCCGACGGGCACGCGCTTTGCCACCTCGTCTTCCTACGGCAGCGGCAGCCATTCCGTCGGCTCGCGCATGCGCCGTCGCCTGCTCGACACGCCTGAATCCGGTGTGCTCGGCCGCGTTGCTCTTGCCAACCGTCTAACCCGCGCGGTGCTCGCCTTTACGGCGCTGTTCGCCATCCTTATCGGCAACCTCACCTATGTCCAGGTCATCAAGGCGAAGGATTACCAGGACATGCCGACCAACAACCACACCATCGCCCGCTCCAAGTACATCCAGCGTGGCTCTATCATCACGTCCGACGGCGTGACACTAGCCGAGTCGCTGCAACAGGAGGACGGCACCTACGCCCGTTCCTACCCCAACGGCAACATGGCCGCGCACGTAGTGGGCTACGTGAGCCAGCAATACGGCACCGCCGGCATCGAGAGCGTCATGAACGATACGCTCACCGGCTCCAAGGATTACTCCAGCTGGAACAACGCCATCGCGTCGCTCGCGGGACAGACCCAGCCGGGCAATACCGCCAAGCTCACCATCGACTCGCGCATCCAGACGGCTGCCGAGCAGGCGCTCAAGGGCTTTAAGGGCGCTGTGGTGGTCATGGATCCGCGCACCGGTGCGGTCCTTGCGTGTGCGAGCTCGCCCACCTACGACAACACCAACATCGATGCGCTGCTCCAGTCGGGCGGCGGCGAGGACGGCTCCATGTACGACCGTGCCATGGACGCGCTGTACACCCCGGGCTCGACCTTTAAGGTCGTCACACTCTCCGCGGCGCTCGAAACCGGCACCGCCAGCCTTACCAGCACGTACCAGGCGCCCGGCTCCATGGATATTGGCAACGCGCCGGTCACCAACTATGCCAACGAGAGCTACGGAACCATCAGCCTGCAGCAGGCCTTCGCCGTGTCGTCCAACGTCGTCTTTGGCCAGGTGGCAAACGAGGTCGGCGCCAACTCGCTGGTACAGTTTGCCAACGCCTTTGGCTATGGACAAAAGCTGGGTCAGGACCTTACCGCCGCGGCCTCCATCATGGCCGACCCGTCGCTTATGACCGAGTGGGAGACCGCTTGGGCAGGCGCCGGCCAGCCCGTCGGCATGGACCACACGCCTGGCCCGCAGACCACCGTCATGCAGAATTGCGTGATCGCTGCCGCTATCGCCAACAGCGGCGTGGTCATGGACCCGTTCTTTGTGTCACAGATACTCGCCCCGGACGGGACCGTGGTTAAGACCACGCAGTCCCGCTCGCTGGGCCAGGCTGTCAGCTCTACCACCGCCGATCAGGTCAAGCAGGCCATGCTCGCCGTCGTCCAGTCCGGTACCGGCACCGATGCCCAGATTCCGGGCGTCAAGGTTGCCGGCAAGACCGGTTCGGCCGAGATCGGCGGCACCAACGTCAACTCTATGTTTGTTGGCTTTGCACCTTACGATTCACCCACGGTTGCCATCTCGGTGGCCCTGGAGGATTACGACAAGCACGACGTCGAGGCGGCCAAGATTGCCGGCATCGTCCTGACCGCGGCGCTCGCCGCACAGGGAGCGTGATGCCCGTGATCAAAGCGGATACTTGGGGCACGCCGCGGCCGATGAGCTAGCGGCAACGCGCCACACGGCCCCAGCGGCCACACATTTGGTACTACACATATCGTTGAGCGAATAGTTATGTTAGGAGCAGGAATGGAACAGAGGGTCCTCGGGGGAAGATACCTCCTCAAGGATAAGGTGGGAACAGGCGGCATGGCGACCGTCTTCCGTGCACAGGATCAGGTCCTCGACCGCACGGTTGCCGTCAAGATCATGCTGCCGCAGTATGCCGGCGACGCCACCTTCGCCGCCCGCTTTAAGCAGGAGGCCCAGGCAGCTGCCGGCCTGTCCTCCCCCTATATCGTGGGCGTCTACGACTGGGGCAAGGACGGCGACACCTATTACATCGTCATGGAGTACCTGCGCGGTACCGACCTTAAGAGCGGCATCAAGAGCCACGGCGCCCTCGATCCCAAGAAGGTCGCGCAGATCGGCTCGCAGATCAGCTCCGCGCTTTCGGTCGCACACAAGCACGAGATCATCCACCGCGACATTAAGCCGCAAAACATCATGGTGCTGCCCGACGGCAACATCAAGGTAATGGATTTTGGCATCGCACGCGCCAAGAACAGCCACCTCACGCAGGATAACAACGTGCTGGGCACCGCCCACTATGTAAGCCCCGAGCAGACCCGCGGCCAGGACCTCGGCCCCACCTCGGATATCTACTCGCTGGGTGTCGTCATGTACGAGTGCGCCACCGGCCGCGTACCCTTTGACGGCGACGACGCCATCTCGGTCGCGCTCAAGCAGGTCAACGAGCTCCCCATCCCGCCGAGCCAGATCAACTCCGGCGTCGATGCCGACCTGGAGCGCATTATCCTCAAGTGCATGGAGAAGGACCCGGCAAACCGCTTCCAGACGGCCGACGAGCTGCGCCAGGTGCTCAACAGCTACCTGTCCGGCCGTGCCGTCAACGTCTCGGAGCCCACGCGCATCATCGGTGCCGCCGGCGACCTGGGTGCCACCAAGACCCGCGAGCTTTCCGACCAGACGCGCGCCATGGTGCGTCCCGTCTCGGGCGTGAGCGGCCAGAATACCGCCCGTAGCTCGGTTTCGGGCTCCACCGGCTCCTACGAGGTCGAGAAGCCCAAATCCAACAAGAACAAGATCATCGCCGCCGTGGTGGCAGCCGTTGCCGTCATCGGCATCGTGGTGGCCTTTGCCACAGGACTCTTTGGCGGCGAGCAGGTCACCGTGCCCGATGTGCTGGGCAAGGACCAGCAGACTGCCGTCGAGCTGATCAAGGAAGCTGGCCTCGAGGTCGGCACCATCGACCAAAGCTACAACGACGATGTCGACGAGGGCAAGGTCGCCGAGCAGACGCCCAACGGCAACACCAAGAAGACCAAGGGCACCAAGGTGAACCTGGTAATCTCCAAGGGCCCCAAGCCCTCCGAGAAGGTTGAGGTTCCCCCGCTTGTCGGCCTGACCAAGGACCAGGCCGAGGCCGCGCTGGCAAGCGTTGGCCTGAAGGGCAACGCCTCCGAGGAGGCCAACGAGGCCGATGAGGGCCAGGTCTTTGAGCAGGGCACCGAAGCCGGTAAGGAAGTCGCGAAGGGCACGACCATCTCGTACAAGGTCTCGAGCGGCCCGGATACCACGTCCGTCCCCGACCTGACCGACATGACCGAGGCCCAGGCGCGCAACGCCCTCGATATGGCAGGCTTTGGCGTCGACGTGAGCTACCAGGAGAACGACTCGGTTACCGAGGGCACCGTGATCAGCTGGAACCCCAGCGGCAAGCAGAAGCCCGGCGCCACGATTACCGTCGTCATTGCCAAGAAGTCCGGCAAGGCCACCGTCCCGGGCAACCTGTACGGCAAGAGTATTTCCGCCGCCGTTACCGCGCTCAACAACGCCGGTTTCTATAACATCGGCTTCTGTGACCAGAACGGCAACCCCGTGAGCGGTAACGAGAATGCCACCGTTACGGGCGTCTCCCCCACCGGCAAGCAGTCCACCGACAGCACGATCACGCTAACAGTCGCACTTTCTGGCTCGGGTTCGGGCTCTGGCTCGGGCACGGGTGACGATTCCGGTACGACCAACTAGTCGCCACCCCACCGCTCATCACGGCTCTCGCCGCAAACATATTCGCTCACAGGCGCCCGCTTGCTCCCCCAGCAAGCGGGCGCTTTCTTTATCTGAAGCAGCGAATACTACGGCATGCCTTAAACCAAAAGAGCCCGGCACCGTAACGGTACCGGGCTCGATATTCCTCTGGTGCCCCCCAGGCGGATTCGAAAACTCCCCCCGCGGGGAAATTGGTGACGCGGGTGTCGATGGTCCGAATCCCGCCCTTAGACCAGAAGAGCCCGGCACCGTAGCGGTACCGGGCTCGATATTCCTCTGGTGCCCCCGGGCGGATTCGAAAACTCCCCCCGCGGGGAAATGAGTGACGCGGGTGTCGACGGCCCGAATCCGCCGACAGCTCCCACAAACCAGAAACGGCGCCGCTCTCGCGACGCCGTCATATTCCCTGGTGCCCCCGGGCGGATTCGAACCGTCGACACCCGCTTTAGGAGGTCTTGTATTTCTATTTGAGCTGGTGTTTTATAATTTTATACAACTTCATATAACCGCATGTAAAACGGCATGTTTCAAGAATCGCGAGATATAGGCTTCAAAAACTTTCTACCCTAATTCTACCCAGATACTCTTGCCTGGGTAGAATTTTGGGATTAGGCTAGGGGCAAGCCTTTAAGGGCTTGCCCCTAGCCTAATCCCAAGGAATCCCACCATGAGCACCAGACCACGAGTCGTCGGAAACGGCAGCGTATATCAAGTTAAAGAAGGGGTATTCCAATACCGCTTCAACCTCGGCAAGGACCCCAAGACCGGCAAATACGCCTACTCATCCAAGAGAACGCTACACTGCGAAGGTCTGAGCAGACGCACGCAACAGGCAATGCTCCGCAAAGCCATGGAAGAATACAAGGAGGAGTTGAACTCCGGTATCGTTCATGACAGCGGAAACCTCACCGTCGCAAAGTACGCCGAGAACTTCCACAGCCTAAGGGAAGAGGGCGGCTTCAAGTCACCGCTCGCCTATGCCCGTGAGGGCAACTATATTAGCCACATTCAAGAGATGTTCGGCCATATCCAACTTACCGACCTCCACCCTGACGATATACGACACATCTACGCAAACGCCCGCAAAAGAGGAATGTCAGAAGCCGAGTTACACGGGACGCATGTCAAGCTGCGACAGATTCTCCAAGACGCCGTAGACAACGAGCTCATCCTTCGTAACCCATGCACGCCAATCAAGCTCCCCAAACCAACTTACAGGGAAAGAACTCCACTTACAGCAGACGAGGCTTCACGATTTCTGTCTTGCCTCATGGATGAACCACTGTCGGCCAAGGCAACGGGCACCATGCTCTTGCTCCAATGTGGTCTCCGACGCGGCGAAATGCTCGGCTTGACTTGGGGCGACATCGATTTTGGGCAGCGCACGTTGAGCGTGTCGAAGCAGTTCACCAATGACAAGACTCTCCGACCGCCAAAATCGAAGATGAGCCGACGCACCATAGCAATCAACGACTCCCTGGCCCGCTATCTCGGCAAATGGAAGCTGGAACAGCGGGCGCAACTCAACCGATACACTCTCGATCAGGACGACAAGACGCCTATCGTTAACGGCATAAAGGTCGTCACGACCGAGGATGGCACATACGCCACAGTCGTCAACGTAGACGGCCACAACTTCGACCGATGGTTCCGCGACTTCTGCGTCGATAACGGCTTTGGGAGCTACAGCAATATCACCAGAAGATTCCAGCGAAGCGGCAAAGAGCACGTGAGGGGCACGGGATACAGCGGGCTCGTCCCCCACGCCCTGCGGCACACGCAGGCGACGCTCCTAATCGGAGAAGGCGCAGACGTGAAGACTGTCCAGGCAAGACTTGGACACGCATCTCCAAGTACGACGCTCTCCATCTACTCCCACGCCATCGAGGCAAACGATCGTAAGGCAGCAGATGCCTTCGGCGAGCTTATTTCCCAAGAGAGCAATTCATAAAGGAAGGGCCGAGATATGCCCGGCCCTTCCCTTGCTTTGAACATAGATAGGCTAATGGCGATAGACCATCGCTCCATATGGAGCTTTATCCTCCCAGGAAAACGATGAGGCGTCACGAATGGGGAAGACGCCGATTATAGGTGCCTTCATCCATTCGTCAGCATTCAGAATCATGCCGTCCTTGTCATAGATTGGCTCAACCTGAGAAGTCTGGACATCACGAATTCCCGGCCATATATCAGCTATCGCATCAAGCACCTCATCCGTAGGGCAGACTTCCTTTGAGGAAAGATAAACATAGTGCGGAATTGCATCGCTTGCATTCCGCACTTCAAGAACGAAAGCATAGTCGCATGACGCAGCATTCGACTCATTGACCACCGGCCAATCGTCGGGGACAACGAGATACGAGCCATCTCGCAGGTCCACGCGTTTCATTGACGGCCTCTTATCAACAAGGCTGTCTTGCGGAACAAATCGCAGCATATGGTTACGAAGAGTCTTGTAATAAGAGAGCTTGTCGTTTAAATCGTCGGCAGCGAGCGACAGGGACTCAGCATCGCCATATCCACTAAGCTCATCCTGAATAGACTTGACCCGTTGCGCACAAAAAGCGCTCAGCTCTGCAGCCGCACCCTTGTTGACGCGGAGACATAGACTCGCGAGAAGGTCGACCACTTCCCCCGGAGTCTTAAACTCTTGCGGATGTTGTTCCTTGAACATGCTGATGTTGTCATCGGTCTGTTCAAGGACGGTCGTCCCAAACTTTCGTTTTTTCGGTTTCCTGGAGCGTTCCATTTCATCCCCCAATCGATTTTCATTGTAAGTATAACCCTGTTTTTCGAGGTAAAAGTGCTTATCCGAAACTTTTCGGAACTTTTTCTGAATCTTCAGCGCCTCGATTGCCAGAAGCAGTATCATCGAATTGCACAGATAAGCGAATGCCGGAATGGAGGTGCCCAAAGAAGGCCATAGAAACAAAAAGCCGCCCACCCCTCCCCTCTAGTCGCCAAACTGAGGTGGGGAGGAGTGAGCAGACCAAAGGAGATTCTACCATGGTAGATTCCGTTGTTCCCAAAGCGGGTATCGTACCCGCTCCTCCTCGCGTCGTTCTGGGACGCGAGCGTCTGCTCGGCGTCACCGAGATTCGTGAGCTGACCGGGCTTGGGGAGGTTGCCGCCGCGTCGCTCATGAAAGAGAGCGGTCGCTGCCTCAAGCTTCATAGCCGCCTCTTCGTCATCGAGTCCAGCTTTTTTGAGTACCTTCACGAGTTGGAGGTGTCGGATCCGTGCAGCCTGTAGCCAATAGCTCATTCAACGTCGAAGCCGATCAGCTCAAGACCTATATCGAGGAAATGAACGGGCGTAAGCCCATGGCTCATATACGCAGCCTCCCCTCTCTCGACAAGCTCATCGGAGGCGTCGTACCCGGAATCCTGACCATAGTCGGAGCGGCACCCGCTGCCGGCAAAACGACGCTCCTCAAGGTTATCTCCGACGACCTTGCCTCCCAAGGCGTGCCCACCGTCTTCTACTCCGCGGAACTCCCCGCGTATCGCATTGCTCAGAAGGGCATCACGCGCCTCGGCAACGGAGACTTCAGCCTTTCCGAAGCGACCGGGGCTATCCCCGAGAAGAGGGAGGCATTTGAGCACGCTTGCGCCATCTACGCCGAGACCGTAGCACCTAACTCGTGCATCATGGACAGCCAAACGTCCATGGAAGATCTCGGGCGTTGCATCGGTGATTGCATTCACGAACGTGGGCAGCGCCCTGCCGTTTTTGTGGATTACCTTCAACTCATTGCAGCAACCAATTTCAATGTTCGCGCGGAAGAACGCGTTGTCATCACCGCTTGCGTTCAAGCCCTGGGCAACATCGCCCGGACGTATGACGTCCCCGTTTTCCTGATAAGCAGCGTCGCGCGCGATAAGTACAACGATGCGAACACCGAGCTCAACGTCTTCGCTGGCTCGCAGGGTATCGACTACGGCTCCGACAACGCTCTCTTCCTGCAGGTCGACGGCAGGGACAAGAAGGAGCGGAGGTACAACTCAGAGCTAGATGTTCGTCCCCTGCTTGTTCGCGTCCTTAAGGCACGCTATGGCACGCTTGGAAGCGCCAAGCTCACCTTCGACGCGCCCCATGCCACCTTCTATGACCAGGAGGGCTAGGCCATGCGCGGCAACAGCAAGACCGCGCATGTCAACGTCCGCATGACCGAGGAGGAGCGTGCCGTCATCATGGCGCGCTCCTCCTCTTTTGACATGGCCCCATCGACGTTCATGCGCGAAGCTGCCCTCCGCATCGGGCAGAAGCCCGTCAAGATCGCCGACGAGGCGACCTTGCGGCAAATCCTCCACCAGATGAAGAAACAGGGCGGAAACCTCAACCAGGCCGTCCATGCCGCAAACGCCTATGGCGTGGATGCGCAGACTGCCCGACAGCTCACGGAGGCCGTCCGACTGGTGTCGAGCACGGCCTCGCAGCTTTCAAACCTCATCTCCAAGAATCGAGAACTATCATGAAAACCAAGATGCTCACAGCGCTCCTGTCATCCCTTTTCCTAGCGATCCTCGCATGCCCCGTGCTCGCCGCCCCCATCGACATGCTCGTCGCCGGGTACGGACTCGACGCATCGGCAATTCCCACAACGTTCGACGCGGAGACCGTCCTCGGCTGGTGGCTCTCGGACGGGTTCGTCACCCATCCCCTCGGGGCCTTGTTCGTCTTCCTCCTTGCACTCTGCGCCTGTGCCCTCATCGCCTACTCAAGTGCCCTCAAATCACGAGCCGAGGACGGCGGCGTGCTCGGCGACGCCCACGTCAAGACGGGCCGCGAGGTCGTGAAGGGGTCCATGACATGGGGCGGCTCGACGAACCCCTCGTCGCGCGGGTTCGTCTACGGTTTCACCAAATATCGCGGTAAGCCCTGCTATTTCTACGAGCCGAAGAAGATGATTTTCGTATCAGGGGCCACTGGGTCAGGTAAATCACGCTTCCTCTACCTCCCCTCAATCGACCTGCTCAGCTACGGCGACGCCTCCAACGGCTCCGAGCCCGCGACCCTCGTCGTCTCAGACGTGAAGAACGAGCTCATAGAGCTCACGGGCGATGAGCTTGCCCGTCGTGGCTACCGCGTCCTCCTGCTCGATACGCAGCACCCCTATCGCGGCCAGAGGTTCAACCCGCTCAAGCAGGTGCTCGACCTCCATGCCGAGGGGCGCGACCAGGAGGCCGAGCAGGCGGCGGACGCCATCGCGGAGCTCGTGGTGCAGGATGACGAGAAGGGCAAGGGTTCGCACTGGACGGCATCGGCCAGGGGCCTGCTCTCGGCCCTGGTCCTGCTGGTCTCCATGTCTGACGAGTGTCCCGAGGGATCGAGGCACCTCGCGACCGTCTGCGAGGTCTTGGACCGTGGCACCGAGGCCGAGGGCGACGACCCGGCCGAGCCTCTGAAGGCCGTCTTCCGCTCCCTGCCGAGCGGTCACCCCGCCAAGGGCAGGGCGTCGCAGTTCGTCTCCTCGGGCGGCAACGAGCTCAGGAGCATCCTCTCGACGCTCAAGGTGGCACTCCGCCCGTTCTCGTCCGCGCCGGTCGCATGGATGACCTCTGGCTCCGACATCGACCCGCGAACGGTGCTCACGGAGAAGAGTGCCGTCTTCCTCCACGTGCTCGACGAGGGCTCCCCCTACAACTGCATAGCGGCGATATTCCTCTCGCAGCTCTGGGCTTCGGTCCAGGCGGTCGCGGACGTGAACGGCGGAAAACTCCCCCGCCCCGTGCAGATACTCGGCGACGAGTGGGGCAACCTCCCCCGCGTCGAGTGCCTGCCCGCGCTCCTCAGCCTAGGACGCAGCTACGGTTGTTTCTGGGTCGGCGCGACGCAGGACGTATCCCAGCTCAACAAGTACGGCGAGAAAGACGGCCGCAGGAAGATCCTCGCGAACTGCGGCATCAAGGTCGCGATGAAGCTCGCCGAGGAGGAGGACCGCCGGTACTTCACCGAGCTCATCGGCAAGACCACGCGCCACACGCAGGGCACGAGCAACGGCAGGGCCGCGTCAGGCACGTCCTCCTCGACGTCCTACAGCGAGAGCGCCGACGACGTGATACACCCCTGGGAGTGGCGCGACATGGCCCCGGACCGGGACGGGATCATCGTCGTGAAGCACGCGGACAACGGTATGTCCGCATGTCGAGCCGGCGTCTTCCGCTCCCCCGTCACCGACTGCACCAACACGCCCACGAGGGAGCACTTCGACCTCGGGACCCCCGAGCACGAGGCGGAGAACCGTCGCGCCTACCAGCGCCGCCTCGACGAGTCAGCTGCTGGGAAGATGCGCGAGGAGGCCTCGACCTGGTGCCCAAAGTGGCCCGAGCCGGAGAAGAAGAACGGGAGCAAGCCGGGCGGCAAATTCAGCGGGCTCTCGCTCGACTAGGGAGGCGACCATGACGGCGATAAAGCAGACGAGCGTCTGCAGCGAGAAGCACCTCGCGAGACTCAGGGATTACCTCTCCTGGGACCGCGACAAGGCGCTCGCCCACGGCACGCAGAACATCATCGACGATGACCGCTGGTTTCAGGAGATGGCAGACACGAGGGCGGCCATGGGTCACGACAGGCCCGGCAAGGCCGGTGCCAAGTGTACCTACATGCAGCACCAGATACTCGGGTTCCTCCCCGACGAGTGCGACCTCAACGGCGGGAAGATGACGCCGGAGCTGTGCATGCGCTATGCGAGGGAGTACGTGGCCGAGCGCTACCCCAACCAGGAAGTCGTGATGGTGCTGCACCGCGAGCGCTGCCGCGCGGACGCCACCGACCGTTACGCCGTGCACCTCGGCATCAACCGCAGTGATCTGGAAACCGGCCGAAGGCTCGACGAGGGCCCCGCCCGAAAGGCGGCGGCATCACGCGTGAAGACCGTCCGTACCCTGGACGAAAGGTACGGCCTCAGGCAGCTTGAGCGCGGCAAGGCCAACTCGCGCGTCCACGCGAGGCAACCCGGCACGGAAGAGCGCGACATGGCCCGAAAGGGGCAGGCCGAGCGCTCGGAGAACGCCCGCGCCCGCGTCGCGGTCGCCCGCCGAATCGAGGAGGTCGGGCGCATGCGCGACTGCCCCGACCGGATGGGCGAGCTTGAGCGGCGGCTCAGGCGGGACGGCATCGAGCTCGCCAGGTCGAAGGGCGGGAGCCTCCAGTACCGCTTCCCCTCGAAGTCTCTCGGGGGCATGAGGAAGGTCAACGGCGGAAGGCTCGGCTTCGCAGTCGACTACTCGACTGGCATCGCCGTCCGCTTCACGCTGCGCGGGATAGCGACGGCGATGCGGGCGTTCTGGGAGCTTGAGCGAAAGGCGCTGGAGAACCAGAACGGCCGAGACAACTGAGCATTTGGGCCGGGACGCAACAGGCGTCCCGGCCCTTTCTTTTGCCCTTCGGCGAGAGCGACCTCGGAGCGGTTCGCCGTCCCGCCGCAGGCGGGCAAGATGATTCCGTGCAACGGAATCCATATCTTGCATGCACGGAGCGAACCGGTTGCCGAGGCAACGCGAGCCCGGGCAGGTGAGCGACGGTTGAGCCGACGCCGAGGAGACGCGACCCATGGGGAGCGTCGTACGACGGCGCTCGGCGACCCGACGCGAGAGGCCCCGCCCGGCGACCACGGCGGAGCGATGGCGACTTCTGGAAGCCATCGAGCGCAGCCGTTCGCCGGGTGGGGCCGGTGTGAGCGGAGGCGGACGAAACGCGACCCTGGGGAGCGTTGCCAGGGAGCCGCAGCGAGAGCGACGCCGTGCGTCGCGGGGGTCCCGCCCATAAGCGGGACCCATCGGCCGCAAGGCCGATTGCTACACCCCGACCCTCTCGGCGTACAAGTTGAAGAGGTGGGCGACAATCTTCTCCTCGTCTCCGCCGAAATCAACGCCATAGGCGGCCTCAACGGCAGTGTCGAGCGCCTTGTGCGCCGCCATCAGCTCGGGGAAGAACGTCTCGTTCTTGGGATCGTACATGTCCGCGAGCGTCGCACCTTCTTGGGCGTCACGGGCATCGAGCACGGCCTGGGCGCAGCGCTCGACTTCCTCGCGTTGGGATTCCGTGGGCTCGGGCCAGACGAAGTTGTTGTAGTCAATACCAGCCGAGTACTGATAATCATCTTTCAGTCTTCCGGTCACGACCCTAACCCATGCATTATGAAATTGGGACTGCAACACCCCATATTGATAGAGAGTTGCATTTGGGATAAGACGAACTTTATTGCTACAAAAGACCTCAGCATCGACGAACCCCATTGGGATGTATCGCCTTCGGCTTGATGAAACCTCTGGTATCAAGATTGAATCTGTATCCGACAGGATTTCAGTTCCAAAATGGGCAGGGCACTCCGCAGCCTTAACGGTCTGACTTCTCTTGCTCTTGAGCCGATACCGGCGTACCGCTTCAACCCTTTCCCTGCATTTAGGCAGATTCTTTAGCTCATCCCAATTTGCGTTCCCAAGCCATAAACACCAACGGCTTTTGCCACGGATAAATTCTTGTGATCCAAGCCACTTGTGAAAGAATTTCTCTGCACCAGGTTCACTTTGCAAGAATTCGATTTTCTGCTCATCAGTGAAAAGGTAATTGCCGTCGTCTATAGGCTGGGAGCCTATTCCCATTTCTGGAACATCTGATAATGGCTTACTTCTGCTGTAGACAAAAACGTCCGGAGCGTCTTTCAGATACGCATTGATTCGAGCCGTGGGAATCTGTTCTTCGTCGCTGTCCGGGGTCGCGTGGTAGAAGAGCGTCTTGGTCCCCGACTCGCGGGAGAACCCGACGATGACACAGAACACGTGTGCCTTGTCCGCAGCCTCGTTGTCCCACCTGAACGTGTTGTGCGCGAAGTCGATGTGGATACCCAGGTCGTACAGGGGTTTCCAGAGGTTGGCGACCTGCTCGCCCTGACATATCGAGTTGGTAGAGACCAGGGCGCAGCGCGTGCGCTTTCCCTGCGTGAACCTCGCGGCCTTCATGTACCAGGCCCCGCAGTAGTCGATGTTGCCTGCATTCTTCGCTCCGTCGAAGACCTCAAGGAGCTCCGCCTTCTGCTCCTTGGACTGGTTACGGGCCCCAAGGAAGGGCGGATTGCCCACGAGGTACGTGAGGTCATCGGGGAACACCTCGGACCAATCGGTCTTGAGGGCGTTGCCCTCATGGAGGTTGCTGAGGCTCCTGAGCGGCAGGAAGTCGAAGTCGTAGTCGACGTATATCTCCTGCGTCTTTCGGAGCATCTGCTCCTCGGTGATCCAAAGGGCGGTCTTGGCGACCGAGACGGCGAAGTCGTTTATCTCGATGCCGTACAGCTGGTCTAGGGACACGCGGACAGGGCTGTCCTGCGCGACGACGAGGGACGTCTGTCCCGCGTTGCCGGTCTCCTCGCTGAGCTCGTCCTCGATGATTCGGTTCTCGATGGTGCGCAGCTGCCGGTACGCCTCGGTAAGGAAGTTGCCCGAGCCGCATGCCGGGTCGCCGATGGTGATGGAGGCCACCTTGTCGTGCAGCCTCGCCAGGGCCTGCTTGCGCTTGGCAGCTGTCTTCTCGCCCTCGGCCTCGTGCAGCTTATCCCACAGCTCGTCGAGGAAGAGTGGCCTGAGGCAGCGCTCGATGTTCTCGACGCTCGTGTAGTGCATGCCCCCGGCATGGCGCGTCTCGGGGTTCAGCGTGCCCTCGAACACGCCGCCGAAGATGACGCCCGAGATCTCGCGCCAGTCGAAGTCCTGGGACGCGTCAGTGATGGCCTCGAGAATCTCCGAGGTCATCTGCGGGACGATGATGGAGGAGTCGGCGAACAGACCGCCGTTCACGTAGGGGAAGGCCGCGAGGTCCTCGTCCATGTACTCGTCCCTCTGCTCTAGGGGCGTGTCGATCGTCTCAAACAAATCGACCAGTTTTCGGCGGAGCTTCGCGGGGTCTCCCTCGCAGTACCTGCCGAACGCCTGGTGCGATTGCAGGAGGTCGGCGTCCTCGGCGTAGAGCAGGAAGATGATTCGGGTGATGAGCACGTTGAGGGAGCGCTGCTCCTCTTGCGCCCGATCATCCTTCTCCTCAATGTGGTGGTACTGCTTGGCGAGGGCATCGTAGAGCCTGGAAACGTAGGCCCCAGCCTCGATGGAAAGCTGCTGCTCCTTGTGCAGGCGGCTCGTCTCGTTGGAGGTCAGGAAGGACAGAAGATACAGGCTGTCCGGGAGCTCTTCGAGGGAGAACTCCTGCACGGTATCCTCGGGCCGCTCGTTGTCGAGGTCGTAAAGGCGAAAGGTCCCGAAGTTGCACGTCATCACCCAGCGGGGGCGCTCGGAGTACGGCAGGTGCCGCGCGTACCACATGGCCTGCTGGAGCGGCGTCTCCATGCCGCCGTTCCTGGGTTCTGGCTTGTCGAGGTCGATACCCCACGACTTCTGCTCGCACAGGAAGTTGTGGTCGGAGACGAACACGTCGATGCGGCGGCCTCTCACCTTCCGCTCGAAGTCGACGAAGCTGTCTATGGTGTTGGACGGGATGCCCAGGACGTTGATGAGCAGATCTACCCAGAACTTTTGCGTGTCCTGCTGCTCGTTGTTGGAGCCCGCGGGGATGGCGGCAAGGCGCTTCTGCCACCGCTTGACGAACTCTTTTGCCTCTTTCTTGCTGGCAGGCATACCGGACCTCCTGCGTCGTTGTCACTTTCGGACAATTTTAAGGGGTAAAAGCCCTCTTCCAAGCGGAAGGGCGAGTTTTCAACGGTCCACGGTGTCGCAGGGTCCCAGGCGAAACCCGAAGACGCCGGGGGCTGTTGGAAACTCGCCCATCTCACAGCAACGTCACCCTAGGTTTTCAACGCTTTCCATGGCCGAAGGGCTTCTTATAAGCCCGTAGGCTGTGGGAAGGGTTGGAAACCGGACTTTGGGCATAGCCCTTCACAAAAAAACTTTCTACCCAAATTCTACCCAACTGACGTTAACGATGCCCTTATATAAGAAAGCAGGTCAGACGATTTATACCGTCTGACCTGCATTTACTTCTGGTGCCCCCGGGCGGATTCGAACCGTCGACACCCGCTTTAGGAGAGCGGTGCTCTATCCCCTGAGCTACGGAGGCATGTTGTACTAGTGTAGCAGATTTAC